>JAACZX010000126.1 GCA_009996555.1 Chitinophagaceae bacterium
TCACTGATGCTTCAGGGTTCAGCAAGGCCAATGTGTAGTGTTTTGCATCAACAGCCACATTTTTATCGCCTGCTGTGCGTATGCTTAAACCTGCCCAAGGCGATAAGTAAAGTTTTTTATACAAGGGAATATTGTAGCCAATGCTCCCGTTCAGCAGGTAGTTTTCAAAACCTGTTGTTTGTAAACGTGCATCAGATTGTATGCTGCTTTTCCAGTACACCAATCCTGCGCCTGCCCACCATCCTTTCCAGTTGTCTTTCAGGAAATAATCGGCAATAACCGCATAAGATGTAATGTGGTGGTTTGTAAATCCATCTCTTGTTATAAAACCAGGCATGTGTACTCCGGCGGTTAAAACTCTTGCACGGATACGTTCTTTGCCCACCCAGCCTGCGGCAAAGTAGCCACCAGTTGCATAGGGCAATGCATCAAGCTCTGCACCGAGTTGTATTTTTTTAGAAGAAGATTGAGCCTGAACAGAAAAGTTACAGAGCATGTATAAACTCATACAAAAGCAGAGTAATAAGCGAAGCGACAGGTATGATGATTGTTTCATAATATAAAATTAGAAGGCATAAAACCGGCGGGCAGTGAGCAGTTACAGTAGCCGAACTGATTGTTGTCAGAAGTCCTTCGTCGCATTTTACCTGCTTAAATGTCGCATCAGCACAGGATAGCTTTCAACTGGGCGTGTTAGTTTTGTTCCTGTTATTTAGAAAATAGTATCTTATACTCTCTTAAATCACATCATCATGCAACCAAAAACAATCAACATTCTGTACTGGGTTTTTACAATCGTATTCGGAGCTCTTATGGTTTTTTCTTCTGTTGGAGGAATTGGTCCTAATGAGCAAACCATTGAAATTTTCCATAAGGGATTAGGCTATCCCATTTATTTTATTCAGTTTATCAGCTGGGCAAAGATCATTGGCGTAGTAGCATTGCTCCTCCCAATAAACAAAACGTTGAAAGAGTGGGCTTATGCCGGTTTGTTTTTCGATTTGGCGGCTGCAGTCTATTCGGGTATTGCTGTATCGGGTAAGTTTGATCCGCAAATGCTGGGTATGCTGATGTGGATTGTTCCCGGTATTCTTTCATATTATTTCTGGAAGAAAAAAAATGCACTACATAGTTAAAAAACTTTTGAATAAGTAAAAACAAAACGTCCCGCTCACCAAGCGGGACGTTTTGCATAAAAGTAAATACACTTCAGTAAATGGTTACTACGCTTCGGCTTAAAAACAGAAACAGGATGTAACATTTGAAATAGTTTTATCGTAACAGATAAAATGTTTACATGAAAAAGATCTTAACTCTTTGCTTATTGTGCATGTTGTTTGCAGTAAGCGGTTATACGCAACAAAAGAAAACGCAGGTATTACTTTTGGGAAGTTTTCATTTTGATAACCCGGGATTAGATGTAGCAAAATTTGAAAATGCAAATATCTTATCAGCGCAACGGCAAAGGGAAGTGCTGGAAGTAGTAGAGAAAATCAAGCAATTCCGTCCCGATAAAATATTTATTGAGGTGCCTGTTGAAGGACAACAACGTCTTGACAGCAGTTTCAACAAATATAAAAATGGAGAACTGAAACTCGGCGCTTCCGAAATACATCAAATTGCTTACCGTGTGGCGAAGGAGTTGAGTCACCCGGGTTTATATGCTGTGGATTATACAGAAGCTGATTTTGCATTCGATAGTTTAATGAGATCAGCAACGGCTGCTAAACAGGTTGAGTTTTTGCAAATGCTGCAGCGGGAAATTGAAAAAGTTGAAAAAGACTTCAACGAGTCGCTCAAAACAAAAACGGTGAAAAATATTCTGCTGCATCACAATTCGCCTGAGGTTATTCAGGAGTCTGTTGGTATTTATTATGAGTTTCTTATTGCTGGCGAGAAAGGTAATCATGTTGGTTCTTATGTAACAAGTGAGTGGTGGAGGAGAAATATGGTGATCTATGAAAACATACTCAAAACATTAAACGGCAAAGAAGAACGAATACTGGTATTGTTTGGGTCGGGACATACAGCTTTGTTACATGAAATGATGAAGTATAACAAGAAGCTGGAGCTTGTGCCTTTAGCCGATGTGTTGAAATAAACTAAAACGTCCCGTTCAAAAGAACGGGACGTTTGCATATTGCCAATTGTTTTTTGTCTATCAACTATGCTTCTTCTTCCATATAGCTGCTCACCGGCTCACAGGTACAAATGAGATTACGATCGCCATAAGTATTGTTGATGCGGCTGACACTTGGCCAGAACTTGTTCAGTGTAACATAGTACAATGGATAAGCTGCCTGTTGTCTGCTGTATGCATGGTTCCATTCATCAGCAGTAATTACAAACTGTGTATGCGGAGCGTTCTTTAATGGATTATCTGCTTTATCGGCTGTGCCATTTTCAACAGCTGCAATTTCCTGGCGAATGCTGAGTAATGCATCGCAGAAACGATCAAGCTCTGCTTTGTCTTCACTTTCTGTTGGTTCGATCATGATCGTACCCGGTACAGGGAAGCTCATCGTTGGTGCATGAAAACCATAATCCATCAAACGCTTGGCTACGTCTTCAGCTTCAATACCTGCAGTGTTTTTAAACGGACGCAGATCAACAATAAATTCGTGTGCGCATGTGCCGTTAGCACCGGTGTACAGAATATCAAAATCTTTTTTCAATCTTGCTTTCATGTAGTTCGCATTCAATATTGCATACTCAGTTGCTCGTTTTACACCATCTGCACCAAGCAAACGGATATATGCGTAACTGATAAGCAGGATAGAAGCCGAACCATATGGCGCCGCACTAACGGCACCTTTACCGTTTTGATCAACATGACCCGGCAGGTAAGGGGCAAGATGTGCTTTCACACAAATAGGTCCCATGCCTGGGCCGCCGCCACCATGTGGAATTGCAAATGTTTTATGCAGGTTGAGGTGACAAACATCCGCACCAATTAAACCGGGCGATGTTAAACCTACCTGCGCATTCATATTTGCACCATCCATATATACTTGTCCGCCATGTTGGTGAACAATTTCGCAAATCTCTTTTACGCTTTCTTCAAAAATACCGTAGGTGCTTGGGTAGGTGATCATCACGCCAGCAAGGTTGGCACTGTGTTGTTCAGCTTTTGCTTTAAAATCGGCCACATCAATGTAACCATTCTCCAATGCTTTTACCACCACCACTTTCATACCAGCCATTACCGCACTTGCAGGATTGGTACCGTGTGCAGAAATAGGAATGAGAATAATGTTGCGGTTTGCATGTCCGTTCGCTAAATGATAATCACGAATGGCCAACAAACCTGCATATTCACCTTGTGCACCGCTGTTTGGTTGTAAACTTGTTGCATCAAATCCCGTGATCTCTGCTAAGTATTGCGATAATTCATCTACGATCTGCTGGTAGCCTTTTGTTTGATCAGCCGGTGCAAACGGGTGTATTTTGCTCCAGTGTGCCCAGCTGAGCGGCATCATTTGTGTTGCAGCATTCAGCTTCATGGTACAACTTCCCAAAGAGATCATGGAAGTGTTCAACGAAAGATCTTTGTTCTCCAGTTGTTTGATGTAACGCATCATCTGGCTTTCGCTGTTGTGCGTATTAAAGTTTGGATGGGTTAAGAACGAACTTGTTCTTGCCAATACAACAGGAATATGTTTCAGCACCACTTCTTCTTCCACAGCAAAGTGTACGGGATCAACATCGTTTACAAAACAATTGATGAGATCATACAAGTCGTCAAGATTGGTTGTTTCATCAATTGAAATGCCAACTGTAGATGCATCGATATATCGTAAGTTGATCTCCTGTTTCTCCGCTTTTGCTTTTACAGTAGCAAGGTCTTTTACTTTTACGGCAATGGTGTCAAAGAAGAAATCACTTACTAATTCAAATCCTCTTTGTTTTAAACTATCGGCAACTGTTTGTGCAAGCAATGCTACACGTGTTGCTATATTGATCAATCCCTGCGGGCCATGGTACACCGCATACATCGCCGCCATGTTTGCCAGCAAAGCCTGAGCTGTACAAATATTTGAAGTTGCTTTTTCACGTTTAATGTGTTGCTCACGTGTTTGCAACGCCATACGTAATGCACGGTTGTTTTGCGCATCGATACTTACGCCGATGATGCGGCCGGGAATAGAACGTTTAAACTCGTCTTTACAAGTGAAGAACGCAGCGTGTGGTCCGCCATAACCAAGGGGCACACCAAAACGTTGTGCTGAACCAAATGCAACATCTGCACCCAGCTCACCAGGCGAAGTGAGTAAAGTTAATGCCAGCAGATCAGTAGCCATTGCTACAAAGCCACCCACAGCCTGTACCTGTTGAATAAACTGACGGTAATCTTCAACCGAACCAATATTGTTTGGGTATTGCACCAATGCGCCAAAGAATGTATCGTCGATAGTAGCTGTTTTATAATCGCCGAATACAAGTTGAATGCCCAGCGGTGTACCACGTGTGATCAGCACATCTTTGGTTTGCGGAAACACTTCTTCATCCACAAAAAACTTTGGTGCAGTAATAACATCTGTTTTGTTTACATGGTGAAACAGCATGTTCATGGCTTCTGCTGCTGCTGTTGCTTCATCAAGCAAGGAGGCATTGGCGATGGGTAATCCCGTAAGATCACTCACCATGGTCTGGAAGTTGAGTAAGCTTTCCAAACGGCCTTGTGAAATTTCAGCCTGGTAAGGCGTGTATTGTGTGTACCAACCCGGGTTTTCAAAAATATTACGCAGAATCACCGAAGGCGTAATCGTATCGTAATAACCCTGGCCAATATAGTTTTTGAATAATTTATTGTTGAGCGAAACGTCTTTCAAATGCTTCAGCAGATCGGCTTCACTCAAAGCATCGGGCAGGTTGAGTTTGTTGTTGTTGCGGATTGCTGCCGGTACGGTTTTGGCAATCAGTTCATCCAGGCTGTTTACCCCGATTGTTTTTAACAGGCTTGCTTCCGATCCTGTAGTACCAATGTGTCTGCGGGAAAATTCGTTTTGTTGTGCTTCAAAAAGATTCATGTGTTTCGTGCGTTTATACAGATCTGTTATTTGAAAAGAAGCTGTTTCCAGCCCGTCTTTAGCTTTTTCTCATGCTTAAAAATTAAAGACGTGCAAAGTTACGGGCAGAAGCAATTCAAATAAACGCATGTTAGCGGTTGGGGAAAGGCTGTGAAAACGGTTGCACAGAAAAGAAGCTATTAACTTGTAGCTAATAGCTTCTTCAGATTTTTGACAAATGGCGAGGCTTTTTTGCTTATGGCTGAAAGCTTACAGCTTTATTCTTCAGTAATTCTTCCAACTGGTCATAACAAATGGAAATGCCCTGTTCAAAGCCCATGTCAACTATAGTTTGGATATCGGCTTCAGTTGGGTAGATCATTTTAAACTCCACTTTTGTACCGTTGGCAGTTTCGGTAAAAGTGCTTTTGCCTTGCGATACAGGAAGCTCCCGGTTAATGCTTCCTTCTTCGTCACAAAAACTATCTTCAGCTTCAAAGTAATGTTGGTGCTGAATGTTCATGTAACTCATCTTTGACCAATGCTTCTGATTTTCCGGGCCAACCATGGCATACAACCAAAAACCTCCCGGCGTAAAATTCATCGATTTTGTTTCTGCACGCCATGGTGCCGGTCCCCACCATTGATCAAGCAATGCACTTTCGGTATAAGCACGCCAAACATCAGGAAGCGGAGCGTTAAATTCTCTTGTTACAAGAATTGACTTTTCGTTCAGGTTTTTTGTAACCTGCGTTTTGCTGCTACTCATTTTTTGTTGTTTTTATAGTTGATAAAACATTGTCTAACTGGTTAAACCTTGTATCCCACATCTGGCGGAAGGGTTCAATAAAATCAGCTACCTCTTTCATTTTAGTTGCATTCAGGTGATAGTGGATTTCTCTTCCGTTCTGTTCCTGCTTTACCAGTTCGCATTCGGTTAAAATGCGCAGGTGTTTTGATATGGCCTGTCTTGTGCTGTCGAAATGTTCGGCAAGTGCATTCGGGGTCATGGCCTGCGTGGCTACCAGTACAATAATGGCTCTTCGGGTGGGGTCGGCAATCGCCTGAAAAACGTCTCTTCTCATAGTTTAAAAAAATTACGCAACCGTTCAGTTGCAAATATATGCGAAACCATTTGGTTGCGTAATTTTTTTATTTCTTTTTATGATAGACAGTTTGATGTAATAACGATCTGCGTACAAATAACCTGCCTCTTTCAACGAACTCCTACATTTGCAGCATGGCAGAGGATCTATTACATAATTGGGAAAAGAAAGCAGCAGAAAGGCAAAAAGATTATGCCCGTTTTTTAAAGCGTGCAGAAAAGAATAAAGTGTTGCGGCAACTGCCCGATTTGCATGAAGAGGCGTTTGAAAAAGTTGATTGTCTGCAATGCGCCAATTGTTGTAAAAATTATTCCCCACGGTTTAAAACACCGGATATTAAACGCATCAGCAAGCACCTGCGCATGAAAGAAGGGGAGTTTATTGATCAATACCTGAAACTTGATAACGAAGGCGATTATGTTGTGAAGACAAAGCCTTGCCCTTTTCTTGGTGCTGATAATTATTGCAGCATATATGATGTGCGTCCATCGGATTGTGAACGTTTTCCTTACACAGATGAGGATGTGATTTTGAAGAGGCCGCAGCTTACACTTAAGAACAGTACGTTTTGCCCCATCACATATTATGTATTGGAAAACCTTGTTCGGCAGAAATAATTTTCCTTCAACATTTATTTAACAGGCGCAGAGCAGCTAAAGTTTTGCAGAATAAAATTAATCTTTACTTTCAGGCATAAATAAATTTACCCTGCCGCATAATGCAGGCGCAACTCTAAAATCTTCAGAATGAA
>JAACZX010000127.1 GCA_009996555.1 Chitinophagaceae bacterium
TTCTTTGTGCATGTTGTGACTTGGTGGGTTTTTTTTGCTCACAGATTGCACGGATGAGCACTGATGTGAGGCTCATTTATTTAATACAACTCAATAGCTGTTCCCACGGAGACACTAAGGGCACGGAGTTTATTTCTTCTTTGTGCATGTTGTGGCTTGGTGGGATTTTTTTGCTCACTGATTTCACGGATGAGAAGCTCGCTTTTTTCCCACGGAGAACACAAAGCACACAAAGTTTATTATTATTTCTTTGTGCATGTTGTGATGTTGCGGATCTATTATTTTCAAAACTATTTTCACAAGCAGGTCGGTGTAACGAATGTCACTAAAAATGAAAGAGGGCCGGTAAGAATACCAGCCCGTAATCAACATGAGAAAAAATGTACTTATTCTTTCTCAAAGTCAGCTTTTGCACTTGTGTGCCGAAGTTGTCTTTGAGAGGGGTTTATTGTGCACGCTGCCGTTCTTCTTCTGATGCTGTTGTTCTTCTGCGTGCCTGTGCCACTTTGTTGTTACCGAAACGGTAAGTGAACGAAAGATTGGCCACTCTCGTTTCACGATATGCCCGCCATATTTCAACATAGTTGTTGTAAGTGATGGTTGCTCTTGGTAAGTTGGTCCAGAAAATATCGGTGATATTAAAGCGCACCTGTCCTTTTCCTTTCCAGATCGATTTCTGCACACCTGCACCTATGCCCCATTGCGGACGCATTACCATAAAACCATATTGTCCGCCAGAGTTATAGTTACCAAACAATTCACTTGTCCATCCTTTTCCGAATGTAAAAGTATTGTTGGTATTCATGTTAACCACAGCTTTACCATTATTTAACGTTGTGCCTGCAAGGTTACCATTGAAGTGATTGTAAAACACGTTGAGGTTGTTCATCATGTTCCACCATTTGTTTATGCGTATGGGTGCTGCAACCGTTAACCCATAATAATCAGATGATGTAAGATTCACCGGGATCTGTACTGTGATGTTATCGTCGCTTGGTATGTTAGGGAACACATCTTTAAATCGTGTGATCACAATATTCTGGTTGTTCTTTGTGCGGCTGTAGCCCAATGTGAAGTTGATGTTCTTCATTGTATAATTCAGTTCATAGCTCCAGGTGAACTGTGGCAGCAGTGATGGGTTACCTGTTGAATAAGTGGTTATATCAATGAGGAAGAGAAACGGATTCAGCTGCGAATAGTTTGGCCTGTCGATACGGCGGCTTACTGATACACCCAATGTGTGATCTTCTTTTAATTTATAGTTGAAGAACGCACTTGGAAAAAGTTGTGTGTAGGATGAATCCCAGGTAATGTTTCCTTTTACCTGTTTTGTTTTTACGTTGGTGTTTTCTGCACGCAGGCCAATCTGCAGATCAATTTTTTTGAACTCTTTTTTATAGTTGGCGTAGGCAGCATTTATGCTTTCGTCGTAGTAAAAATGATTGGTTTTGTTTTCATCATTCACTGCCGATCCGTTGCTCATATCAAAAAAGCGTGCATTATTATCGGCATGTACAAGACTTGTTTTAAATCCTGCTTCAAAACGGGCTTTGTTTTTCATGGGCTGCACATAGTCGGCCTTAGCTGTAGCAAGGCGTAACATGCCATCCTGGAAACCATCCAGTATATAATCGGGTTGTTGCTGGCTGCCATCAAGTTTGTAATACTGTGTTGCCACACGTGAGTTATTATCTGAACCAAAATAACCCAGGTCAATATCTGCTGTCAGTTCTTTTCCTGTACTGTCGAATGTGTGTTTGATGTTGAAGTTGGCAACACCGTTTGCATTCTGGTTCCTGTTGTTTGATTGTGTGCGGAACGTAAATACGGGTTGCTTCTGTGCGTCAATCACAATGGAGCTGTTCCTGTTATACGGTGTAATGAAATTGAGATTGCTGTTTACCACAATACCAATTACCGTTTTCTTCGAAGGAAAAAAGTCGGCACCAATGCGGAGTGTGTGCAGATCGAGAGGAATCTTGGTGTAATTATTTTTTTCGTCTTTTCCTGTAAACTCACCTGTGCTTGTATAAAAATTACGATCAAGCAAGAGGTTATTCAAATTCATGCGGTACGCATAATTATAACCGCCAAAGAGATTTACTTTTTTGTTGCGGTGATTAAAGTTGATGCCTGCATTTGCTTTGGGATAAACACCTTGTCCGTAACCGGCAGTGATGCTGCCATTGGTACCAAAGCGCTGATCTTTTTTCATGCGTATATCAATGATGCCTGCATTTCCTGCTGCATCATATTTCGATGAAGGGTTGGTGATAAGATCGATCCGTTCAATTGCATTTGCAGGAAGGCTGCGTAAATAATTCACCAGGTCGGCACCACTCATGGGTGTTGGTTTTCCATCAATCATAATGATGACACCACTGCGGCCACGCATACTGAGGTTATCGTTTGCATCAATGATAATACCGGGTGAACGCTCCAGTACATCAAATGCAGAACTGCCTGCATTCACCACACTGTTCTCTACATTCACTACAATACGATCGCCCAATCGTTGAATAAATGGTTTACGACCGGTTACTTCAATTGTTTGTAATTGTGTGGCAGCTGGACGCATCAACACATCTTCTGCTTTAACAGAGGTTTGGTTTTCAGACAGTGTGATGACAGATGAAAACTGTTTCTCGTGGTTTACCAATGATGTGCGGATGATGTAAGAGCCAAGGGGGATCTGTTCAAATTCAACCAAACCGGTTTTATCGGATAATGCTGTTTTTACAAGTGAAGAATCTTTGCTGCGTAAGAGTTCGGCGGTTGCATTCTCTACCGGTTTCTTTTCCTGGTTAAAGATGTGTGTACTGATCTTTCCACGTATGGATGTTTGTGCAAACAATGTAACTGCACTGCAAAGGATGATAAGGCTTAATGTAATCTTCTTCATTTGTTCAAGTGTTGTAAACACCCGAATCAATGGTAACTTTTTTCAAAGCATATTAATGTACATGCAGTTGTTGCATGTGCATGATGATTCGGTTACCACAAATGTTGCTGAAAAACGAATTACATCGTAGTGATTAATGACAGAGCGTTTAATTTGCTTCTTAAATGGAGTTAAGGGTTGTTAAGACTTGTCTGTTTTTTACCAAACTATTGCGTTGTGAAAAAGCCGCCAGTTTTAGCGGCCCATGTACACCATTAATATCTGCACATCACTTGGGTTTACACCAGATATGCGTGAAGCCTGGCCGAGTGTGCGAGGTTTGATCTTTTTAAACTTTTGCAGTGCTTCGTTGCTTAGTGATGAGATCTTGTTGTAATCAAAGCTATCAGGTATTTCAAGGTTTTCGAGCTGGCTCATGCGTTGCACCAGTTCTTTTTCCTTTTCGATATACACATCATATTTTACCTGTATTTCTGCCTGTTCCATAATTTCCAGGTTAGGCGTTCCCGTTAGTGCCTGCAGTGTTGGTGATGCAGCAATGAGTTTGTTTAATTGTATTCCCGGACGCAGGAGAATTTGCAGGGCCTTTTGTTTTTGTGTAAGCGGGGCACTGTTATTTGCTTCAAGGAAAGCGTTTATTTCATCAGGAGAAAGTGACACTTCAGAAAGCGTGGCTTTTATGCGTTCTACTGCTTCCTGTTTGTTTTTTGTTTTCTCCATTCTTTCCTGCGAAGCCAATCCCATCTTATAGCTCAGTTCTGTTAAACGCAGATCTGCATTATCCTGCCGGAGTAAGGTTCTGTATTCAGCACGACTGGTGAACATGCGGTAAGGTTCATCTGTTCCTTTGCTGATGAGATCATCGATCAACACAGCAATGTATGCATCGCTTCTTTTGAGAATAAACGGATCCTGTTCACTTGCTTTGAGATGCGCATTGATCCCTGCCATTAGTCCCTGGCAGGCTGCTTCTTCGTATCCTGTTGTTCCATTGATCTGTCCTGCAAAAAAGAGATTCTGCAGCTGCTTTGTTTCCAGAGAATAGGTTAGTTGTGTTGGCGGGAAGAAGTCGTATTCAATAGCATAACCCGGACGGAACATTCTTGCATTTTCAAAGCCGGGAACTTTACGAAGAGCTTCGTATTGTACTGATTCGGGCAATGAAGTTGAAAAGCCATTTACATAGATCTCAACTGTATTCCATCCTTCCGGTTCAACAAATAACTGGTGGCGGTCACGCTCTGCAAACCGGTTGATCTTATCCTCAATACTGGGGCAATAGCGGGGACCGGTGCCCTGAATGCGGCCTTGGTACATAGGGCTTCTGTCGAATCCTGTTTTCAGAATATCATGTACATCCTGGCTGGTATATGTAATATAACAGCTTCGTTGCTGTTCGGGCCTGATCAAGGGGATATCCATGTAAGAGAAACCGGTTATCTCGTCATCGCCTTTCTGTTCTTCCATTTTGGAATAGTCGAGGCTGCGGCCATCAATGCGTGGGGGTGTTCCGGTTTTTAAACGATCGCTTTCAAAGCCCAGTTCAACCAGTTGCTCGGTAATACCGGTAGCTGCCTTTTCAGAAATACGTCCGCCACCCAATTGTTTCTCACCAATGTGGATCACACCATTTAAAAATGTGCCGCTGGTAACCACTACTGCCTTTGATCTTATTTCGTGACCGAGGCCGGTAATTACGCCATAGCAACGGCCATCCTTCACCAACAGTTGGCGCACCATGTCCTGGTAAAAATCAACATTGGGTGTTTGCTCCAGCATTTCCCTCCATGTGGAGGCAAAGAGCATTCGGTCGTTTTGTGTACGAGGGCTCCACATGGCCGGGCCTTTTGAGCGGTTGAGCATCCGAAACTGGATCATGCTCTTATCGCTTACGATTCCGCTGTATCCGCCTAAAGCATCTATTTCCCTTACAATCTGTCCTTTTGCAATACCGCCCATGGCCGGGTTACAGCTCATTTGGGCAATGGTTTGCATGTTCATTGTAATCAGCAGCACTTTGCTACCCATATTGGCAGCTGCTGCGGCTGCTTCTGAACCGGCGTGGCCGGCTCCCACTACTATCACATCGTAATCAGGAAACATAGGGCGCAAAGATAACCAATTTGCACAGCATCGTATTTAGGGAGGTATTTAGTCGTGCTGGCCCATTTTCTTAATAAAGTCGGCTTCTTTCTTTACCTCTTCCACATCACGACCGCTGTTCAAGAGTTCAAATTCATAAGAAGAGAAGTCTTTGAGAAGTTGGAGATAACTGTTATGGAAGTTGATGAATTCCTTCTGCCGGGTTGTGGCTATTTGTTCTTCCTCTTCTATCTGGCTTATTTTTTTTAAAAGATCCTTGCAGAGCGTATAGCCTGTAGCTTCAAACAAGTCTCTGAAATATTCTTTTGCCAGCAAGAGGTCAACCCTGTTACCTCTTTCTTTACTTTTCTGTATGTCTTCAATACGGATATTGATAAAGCTCCAGCAAAGCTTCAGCTCCAGTTCATCTTCAAAATCAAAGTAGGTAACAGGAATTATATGTTCAAACTGCCAGAGGGTGCCGAAATTGTCCCAGCCAAGTTCACCTACAAACTGCACTTCAATCCATTTCCGGAAGTTTTCGATATCAAGTCCAAAATACGGGGCATATCCGATGCAGGGGTTTCGTTCAAGCAGGTATCGTCTTAAAGCGATCTGCCATTTCTTTTTCTCCCGAAACCTGATCAAAGAAGGGGTAATATCAGTATTAGGCGTCCATTTCTTTCTGGCCATAGAATTCGTTTCCACAAAGATAGGTTTCACGGGGCACAGTTTCATGGTGAAACTGTGCCCCGTGAAACCTATTTACATCCGAAGTCCTGCACAATGATTAGCTTCTTTGCGTTGATTTCCACAAAGGATACGCCCATTATGTTGAAATTAGGATCAATCAAATTCTTCCGATGACCTTTGTCGGGCACTCCCTGATCGATCAGCAAAAGAATCAAGGCCTCTAAAGCAGAATTGGTTCCTGCAAATACATTCTCGGCTCCACATTTATACGAGCCCGCTTCTTTTATTCTTTGAACGAAACTCTTCCCTGTTGAGGAAGTGTGGGAGATGATGCCATTCCTGTTTTTGAGATCTGTCGCATGTGCTGAAGCCATTGCACCTAAACCCTGATCAGGCGGAAGAAAAGAAAGGCTTGTTTTAATTGCTTTCAGGTCCTTGCTGAGCGACCTGGCATCGGCTGCATTTACCTGGGGAAACTGGCGAAGAAAGTTCTGTATGATTTCCTGTTCAAACGCAGGAGGGTTTTTGCGGAGGATGTTTACCCAATAAAAAAACTCCTGCTCAGCAAGGGTTAACTGTTGGAACCCGGCAGACCCCGTAAGCGTATTCCAAACGGCAGTGTCTTTTGAATGAGGATAGTTAAACGGCTTGTCGGGCAATACAATGGTACCCTGTCCTAAAAGTCCATTCAGCATTAAAAAAGCAACAATAAACGTGAGAACCTTTTTGCTCATCTTTTTTGTTTGCTGTATAAACGCAGGTAATGGTCTTCCCGTTCACGCATCTTCTTAATTTGTTGTGAAGACTTGTCGCCATATCCTGCAAGGTGGAGGCAGCCATGAAAGATGACACGATGTAGTTCATTTTTAAATGAGGCGGCGGCAGTCTTTGCGTTCTCTTTTACACGGTCGATACTAATGTACAGCTCGGCAGTAATGGGTTCTTTTCCTTTGCTCATCGGAAACGTAATAATATCTGTGTAATAATCATGCTGCAAAAAGTTGCGGTTGATTTCCAACAGCGCATCATCTGTACAAAAGATGACATTCAGTTCTTCAAGTACAAAGCCTTCTTTTTTAAAAAGGCTGTTTATAAATTGCTTTAAAAGCGTTCGTTGTGTAAAAGAAAACTGAATGTCCTGGTAGAAAAAATTAACAAGGCCTGTCTGCATAAAT
>JAACZX010000128.1 GCA_009996555.1 Chitinophagaceae bacterium
TCTGTTCTGCGTTCGTTTCTTTCCTGGGCAAATGATGTAACAACAATCAATAAAAAAGAAAAACTGAGGTATACTGTTTTCACAAGCCTTGTGTTATTTAAAGTAAATTTACAGATTAAAACGATAGATGCAGCATTGTGGTATCTTGCAGCTTTAACTTCACAAATTTTTATTACAGATGACATCCTCCATTGTTTATAAAGGCGAATTAAGAACCGAAGCAACACATGTACACAGCCAATCAATTGTGGAAACAGATGCGCCATTAGATAACCAGGGAAAGGCAGAAAGGTTCTCTCCTACTGATCTTGTAGCAACAGCATTGGGCAGCTGCATGCTCACCATTATGGGTATTAAAGCAAGAGATATGCAGGTTGACCTGCAGGGGCTGAAGATCGATATTCAGAAACACATGAAACCGGAACCACGCCGTATTGCTGCTGTTGATGTAACATTTCATTTTCCTGCCGGTTTGCAACTGGACGATAAACAAAAAAAGATCCTGGAAAATGCAGCCCTCACCTGCCCTGTGGCAAAAAGCCTTGATCCTGCTATTGAACAGAACGTAGTGTTTAACTGGTAATTTTTTGTTTGAGCAGGTTGTTGCCCACAGCACACCGTAAACAATGCCGTGCATCGCAGTAATTCTTTTTCAGGTAAAGTAAAGCCTGCGAATCAAATGCCGACTGATGTTCTGCACCGGCCTGCTCCCATTTTACAGTAAGGCTGTTTTTTTCTTTTGGCAATTGCTGCAGCCATTGAATGGCACGCTCCTTCAGTTGACTGTTATTGTGCTCACTGGCATAAACAAACAGCAAAGGCAGTACAGTATTAATAAGAAGATTATTGATCATGCTTTCACCAAGGTTCTTTTTGCGGAAAGAACTTTCTTCATCAAACACATAATGGTAGTGCCAGTAATCATTGGCTGTAACGGCAAACATTTTCTTCAGCTCTTCCAGTGATTTTGCTTCTGTTATTTTGGAAAACAAATGACTGGATGCATGAATTAAGCTGGCCAGTTGTGCCAACCGTATACTCGGAAAATTAGAAGGCCGCATGCGTAAAAAATGCAGCAGCTGTGCAACAGGCTTCAACTTATATTTCGACTGGAGAAACCGGTATTCTTTCTGCAACATAACCGGATACTGTTCTGTAAACTCCTTTTCTAATAATCCCGCCTGCCCCAGTAACAGCGCCTCCAGCTGCAACAACTGGTTCTTATGCTTTGCCAGCAACGTAACAGGTAAGCTTGCGGCAACAGCTTCAAATGCATCGCTGTTCAATGGCAAACCAAAATTTCTTGCCAGCAGTTGCCAGAACGCTTCTTCCCAATGCCGGTTGGTACGTGCAAGAATATGATGAATAGATTCACTCTTTTGCAACAGTCTTTCTGCAAGCATCCGCTCTTTCCAGTTTTGCCAGATGACGGTGGGCACATCTGCCAGCATACTGCTGCAGGGAACAAAACGCTGCGCCTGCATCAGGTCATAATAGTATGTCAACAGGTTGTTTGAAATACGTCCTTTCAATTCAAGCACAGGAATAGAAGAAGCAGTAGCAACATCATGCTCATACACCACATGCAGGATCACATTTTGATAATGCGGATCACCATCGTGCTGGTGCTTTTGCCAGTCGCTGCTGCGCAGATGCAGTTCTGCATTACCTGCCCACAGCACATCGTTGATCTTGATTCTTGCTTCGAGGAAATCGGGACCTTGATTATGATTGAGTGATCCCTGTGTAATGATCTGTACCGGTTCATTGTTGATGGTAACCAGCTGATCACGGTTAAAGTAAAGATGCTGCCAGATAAACTGCAGAAGGTGTTCGTTCATGAGGAACAATTTGAAAATGTGCGAATTGGTTAATGTGAAAATTAAACAATCTCTTTTGCTTTATCAATACTGCAGCGTATAAATCCGGCAACCCGATTTTCAGGTTTCCATTTTCAAATTACCTAATTCTCAAATTCCTTTAACGCTTTCACCACCCTGCTCACCGGCAGGCCCATCACATTATAAAAATCGCCTTTCACACGTTTAATGCCCACAACGCCTATCCATTCCTGTATGGCATAAGCCCCGGCTTTATCATAAGGCTGGTACTTATTTACATAAAATTCGATCTGCGCTTTACTGAGTTGATGAAACTCTACTTCGGTTATATCAGCAAATGCAAGTTCTGCATCATCACGCATGAACACAACGCCTGTAATAACTTCATGTGTTTGCCCGGACAGTTCGCTTAAAATAGCAATAGCATTTTCTTTATTGACCGGTTTACCAATTACTTTACCGTTGAGGACAACAATGGTATCGGCCGCAAGAATTAAACGGTCATGACTCAGTTCTTCTTTTACCGCCAGTGCTTTGTTACGGGCAATGTACACAGGCACCTGCTCAATAGCCAACGAAGCCGGATACATTTCATCCGTATCCTTTACCATAACATCAAAAGGAATTTCAGCCCATTCAAGCAGCTGTTTCCTTCTTGGCGATCTTGATGCAAGTATAATCCGTTCCATCAGGCAAAAAATTTAAACAGGATCATCGATACGATACCGGTAAAAATGATGGCTTTGATCCACTTACTCAGCCTGGTAAAATCTGCTGTTTTATTTGCTTTCAGCAATAAGTACATAACATAAGCCGACGGCACAATAATGAGTAAGAGATTATAAGCAACTGCCACCCACATTTTAAACTGCAAAATGTAAAACAGCACAATCAATAATAATACCAATAAGATTACCAGCCAGATGCTGACAAACACTTTTGAAAATGAAACACCCCAGACAATGGGCATGGTTTTACAACCGTATTTTGCATCGCCATCCATATCCTCAACATCTTTCACCACTTCACGGATAAGGGTAATGATAAATGCAAACGCAGAGTAAAGAATGGCTAACCGCAGCAGTTTCTGATGCGAACCTGATTGCACCGGATGCATAAGATCAATACTGTAATGCAGTGTTAACAGGTACACCACAAACACAACCCAGGCGGTAAGTAATGAAATAAGAATATTACCCGTGAGTAACCGCTTTTTGAATGTAGTGCTGTAAAACCACAGTACAAACACGCAGCCTGTATTGGCAAACCCAATGACCCAGTTGCCGTTTTGCAGACCAATATAAAAACCCATCAACACACCTGCAAAAGAAAAGAACATGTGAAAAAAGATAGCCCAGCGGCGACTGATGCCTCTGTCAACAACCATCTTGTCGGGTTTATTCACCAGGTCAATGTTCAGATCAAAATAATCATTGATCACATAACCGGCTGCTGCAATAAAAACGGAAGACAAACAAAGAACCCAGAAGAGTGCATGAAATTCACGGGTCATGTGCAGGTCCCCAAACATAACAGGCTGCACCACACAATAGAAAAAAAGCACTTGTGTTAATGCAATAAAAACCAGGTTGGGCCAACGGATAAGTTTAAAAAAATCGGCGAGCTTTTGCATTACGTTATTTGTGCCGTGAAGATAAGTTGGAATTGGGAATTAAGTTATGAGTTAAAGGTTATGAGTTACGGATACGTTTACTTTCAACCCATAACTCTTAACCCATAACCAACTTTCCTACTTCGCACTTACAATTTGCGAATCTATAGCCCAATCGTTATTCAGCTTCAATACCTTTTCAATAACTTCTCTTGCACAGCCTTTTCCGCCGCCAAGTGTAGATATAAATGTTGAAATAGCTTTGATCTCCGGTACTGCATCAGCAGGGCAGGCCGATAAACCCACCAGTTTCATCACATCAAGGTCAGGAATATCATCACCCATAAACAGTGTTTCTTCCCATTTCAAATGATTGGCCAAAAGGTATTTCGCCAGCACTTCTTCTTTATCCTTCACTTTCATAAACACATTACGCACGCCCAGGTATTCAAACCGTTCTGCACAGGGTTTACTGATACCTCCGGATATAATCACCACATTGTACCCTTTTTTAGCCGCTAACTGCAAGGCATAACCGTCTTTTACATTCATGGTGCGGATGTGCTCATTACCGGGCAGGATCATGAGTGAGCCATCGGTAAGCACTCCGTCAATATCAAACACAAAAGTTTTAATGCGTGTAAAACGTTCAAGCAGGTTCATAACACAATGTTACGGCAGAAGAATTTATTTTTTCCGGTAGAGCTTGCCGATACTGTCCGAAAGTTCCCGGTAAAGATCCTGCAGGTGCTCATCAATTTCCAGCAGCAGCAAATGTTTTTTGATGGTTTCTTCATCGCCCCTGCGTGCAGGCCCGGTCTGCATATCAACCGCATGGCCCTGTGTTAGCCGGCAAGCCACTTCAATAATGAGTGGATGCAGCAATTTAAAATCGAGCCGACGGTCTTTGCAGTAATCTTCTGTTAATGCATAAAGATGATTGGTAAAATTGCTCACCATCACTGCTGCCAGGTGCATTTTAAGCCGGGTTTCATCATCTGCATATTCTACATGGTCAGACAGTGAAGCAGCAAAATCTTCCAGCAATGCATTTACTTCGTCCGAACTGCCATCAATTAAAAAAGGAACCGGAGGAATAACGATCATTTCCTTCCGCAGGCTTTGCAGCGGGTACAGCACACCGTAATCGGCCGAACTGTTTTTCAGCAGCTCCTTACTTACCGATCCCGCTGTATGTACCAGCACCTTTCGCTTCAACTTCAGTTGTTTTGCCAGCTCGGGAATAGCAGTATCAGAAACTGCCATAATGCAGATATCAGCTTCTGCACTAAGTTCATCAAAAGAAGTAATGGGCTGTGCATGCACTTTGGCTGCCAGCACTTTTGCATGATCGAAATTGCGGCTCCACACCTGCACCACTTCGTGTTCGGCCTTCACGATCATTTTAGCTAATACAGTGGCAGTATTACCCGACCCGAGCAGGATTACTTTCATTTTGACAGTGCGTTAGTGGTGAGGAAGAAGTAATTTGCAACAAAGTAAATCATCCTCCGCAAGAAAATGAAACTCGCCCAAAAATTAGTGATCGGTTATTACCGCACCAAGCTCAACATCTTTGCCAAACTATCGAAACGCAAAGCCGCTGAAAAAGCATTTGAATTATTCTGCACGCCGTATGTTTCCAATAAAAAGAAAGCACCTGCTGTGTTTGAAAAAGCAGAGAAACTTCATTTGAAATTTGAACAATACAATCTTGTTGGCTACCGCTGGAATCATCCGCAACCAAAAAAGGCGCTGATACTGCACGGGTTTTCATCCACAGTAAAAAAGTTCGATCATTTTGTAATGCCGCTGGTGAAGAAAGGTTATGAAGTAATTGCATTTGATGCACCAGCTCATGGCGACAGCAGCGGGAAGACCATCAACGGTTTTCAATACCGTGATACCATCAAAGCAGTCTATGAAAAATTCGGGCCCATTCATTCGTTCATTGCCCATTCATTTGGCGGACTGGCCCTCTCTCTTTTTATGGAAGAACAGGAATACCAGGAAAATAAAAAGCTGGTATTGATTGCTCCCGCCACTGAAACCGACAGCGCACTCAACAGCTTTGCAACCTTCTTAAAAGTAGATGATGAAGTGAAGGAAGAAATGCGCAGGATCATTTTTGAAAAGAGCGGTCGCACTGCTGACCAGATCTCCATATTCCATGCAGCAAAAAAAATAAAAGCCGATGTATTGTGGATACATGATGAAGAGGACGATGTAACGCCGTGGACCGACGCTGCTAAAATTCAGGCCGAAAATCATCCCAACTTTCAGTTCATGCTCACCAAAGGTTTAGGCCACCGGCGGATTTACAGGGATAATAAAGTGAAGAAGGCGATCATGGAGTTTTTGTAGCTGTCTGTACTAATCGTTATTAAACCCTGTATTTAACCCTTCATAAAAAAGCAACAGGATACCAATTATTGGTATCTTTAATAAAACAAAAGCTATGGCAAAAAATACATCTATCCTACTGGGCGATTATTTTGAAAAATTCATCAACACACAAATAGAGAGCGGTCGCTATTCTTCTGCCAGTGAAGTAGTACGTGCTGCTTTACGGCTTTTTGAACAGGAAGAAACTCAAAAGAAAGAAATCAACAAAGAGCTTAAAAAAGGCGAACAATCTGGTTTTGTGCAAAAGTTCGACCGTAAAAAGTTCATCAGCAAGCTTCATAGCAAACATGTGAAAGATGCTGTATAAAATCAGCGTTAAAGCATCTGAAGACATCGAAGCCATTTGGCTTTACACGTTTGAAAACTGGTCGCTGGAACAGGCAGACAGGTATGTGAACCTGATTTTTGATGAGATCGAATATATTGCTGCAAACCCTGATGGAGGGAAAGACTACAACCATGTTAGAAAAAATTACCGCTGTTCAAAAGTAAAATCGCATCTCATCTTTTACCGGCTTGCAGAAAAAGAAAAAGCTGTTGAAATTATTCGTGTGCTGCACGAGCGTATGGATATTGAAAACAGGTTGAATGATTAACTATAATGTGCAGTCACCCGTCGGGTGAACAGGCATCAGCTACTCTCCTGACAGCAAGCAGTCCTCTAACTCTGCCCCACCAATATTTTTGCCATCTTATAAATAATATATGTATGGCTGATGTTACCAAACCACTCGTTTACTCCTGTTCCGGCTGCTCAAGTGCGGCACAAATGGCCAATCACCTTGCCATTCAACTAGACCGTTCGGGCAAAGCCGAAATGTCCTGCATTGCAGGTGTGGGTGGCAATGTAAAAGCGTTGGTAAAAACAGCCAAGTCGGGCCGTAAGATCATTGCCATCGACGGTTGCCCGCTGGCCTGCGTAAAAGCATGCCTCAACAATCACAACATCACACCCGATCAGCATTTCGAATTATCGGGCTATGCCGTGAA
>JAACZX010000524.1 GCA_009996555.1 Chitinophagaceae bacterium
TTAACAGAACGCAAAACAAATGTAAAAGCCTATTTATTTAGTAGGGAATATCTATCTTCGTAACCCTGAAAAAAGATTATTCACCTTTAATTATACATTATGAGTTTACGTTTAGGAGATGTTGCTCCCAACTTCCAGGCAAAAACAACTGCAGGCGATATTGATTTTTACGAGTACCTCGGCGGTGGATGGGGCGTTTTGTTTTCGCACCCTGCTGATTATACGCCTGTTTGCACAACTGAACTTGGTAAAACAGCTTTGCTGAAAAGTGAGTTTGAGAAACGTGGTGTAAAAGTACTGGCATTAAGTGTTGATCCGCTGGATAAGCATAAAGGCTGGGTGAATGATATTAACGAAACACAAAACGTTACTGTTGATTTTCCCATTATTGCTGACGAAGACAAATCAATTGCCAATGCGTATGACATGATACATCCCAATGCTTCAGAAACATTTACTGTACGTTCATTATTTATTATTGGTCCTGATAAGAAAGTAAAACTGTTCATTACTTATCCTGCATCTACCGGTCGTAATTTTTATGAAGTACTGCGTGTAATTGATTCATTACAGTTAACAGCAAATTACAGTGTTGCTACACCAGCCGATTGGAAAGAAGGCGAAGATGTAATTGTTGTGCCGGCAGTGAGTACCGAAGCTGCAATTGAAAAATTTCCGAAAGGCGTGAAGGTTGTAAAGCCTTACCTGCGCTATACTCCGCAGCCTAATAAATAAGTTTTATTGATCGTAAATATCTGGTTACACAAAGCCCCCGTTTACCGGGGGCTTTTATTTTCGTAAAGCAATGAATAATATTTCATGCCTGGTTTAAGCTTGCATTCACCTGCGGTTTATTTCATCCATTTTTCAAACTGCTGCATCATTGCTTTCAGGTCTTTTGAAACAGGTGCTTCAAGTGCAGTTTTCTTTCCGTCAACATCGGTAAAGGTCAGCTTCCATGCATGTAATGCCAGCCTGTTCAGCAATGGGCGCTCTTCTTCATCAGCTTTCGATAGTTTGAATTTTTTTCGCTTGAGTGATGAAAGAAGAACAGGTGCTGCTGTACCATACACATCATCGCACACAATAGGGTGACCAATATGCTTCATGTGTACACGTATCTGGTGTGTGCGTCCAGTGTGTATCTGAAACTGCATCCATGTATATGCACCAAACTCCTGCACAATACTGTAGTCTGTTAAAGATGCTTTTCCTTTTGCATGCGTAATGTAGGTTGATTTTTTTACCGGGTGCTCCATAATAGCAGCGTCAACACTTCCTTCCTGTTGTGCCGGAGTACCATGCACAAGACCCAGGTAAAATTTTTCTACTGCACGTTCTTCAAATTGTTTCGAAAGCAGTTTATGTGTTTCTTCATCTTTCGCAAATACAATAAGACCACTGGTGAATTTATCAAGGCGGTGAACGATCCACACTTTGCCATACTTTTCATTCAGCCAGTCTTTCAATGATGGCTCGCTCTGTTCACGGTCGGGTATAGAAAGCAGGCCCGCTGGTTTGTTGAGTGCAATCCAATGTTCTGTTTCTGCAATAATGTCGATCTTATTCCTCATCTCTGTTCTTCCCTTTTTGTTCTTCTTTCTTTTTTACAAATGATTTGTTGAGGAATTTCAACAGGCGCACTTCTTTTTCGTTGAGGTAACGCCATTTGCCACGGTCAACATTTTTCTTGGTGAGGTTTGCAAACAGCACACGGTCAAGGCCTTTTACATCGTAACCCAAATGCTCAAACATACGGCGTACAATACGGTTGCGGCCGCTATGAATTTCTATACCCAGTATTTTTTTGTTTTTGGGATCGGCATATCCTAAAGCATCGGGCGCAATAAACCCATCTTCCAGGGTAAGACCATTCATCATCTTTTCAAAATCGCCTTTTTCTAAGGGGCGATCAAGTGTAACCTCATAAACTTTCTTTACCTGGAAACTTGGGTGCGATAGTTTTTGTGTGAGTTCTCCGTCATTCGTAAGGAGCAATACACCGGTTGTGTTACGGTCGAGTCGGCCAACAGGATAAATACGTGGGCCTTCCACACCTCTCATCAGATCCATAATGGTTCTTCTTCCCTGCGGATCGTCCGATGTGGTGATATAGTCTTTTGGCTTATTCAGCAGGATGTACACCAGTTCTTTCTGAATGAAAATGTTTTTACCGTTTACATTCACTTTATCATCATCCTGTACTTTATAACCTGGTTCTGTAACAACTTTACCGTTTACTTTTACCTTTTCGTCTTTTATGAGCTCAACAGCATCTCTGCGGCTGCAAACACCACAATGGGCAATGTATTTGTTCAACGGCATTTCTGCAGCACTCTTTTCTTTTCTGAAAGTAACAGGTGCAGGAATGGTTTCCATTTTAAAACGCTTGTCTTCTTTCGTAACCTTTTTTATTGGTTTACGTGCGCTTTCTTTTTCAAAACGTCCCTGTTTCTTGTTACTTGTTTCTTCTTGCTGATTTCTGGACTTTGGATGCTGATCCCTTGTGCCTTGCGCCTTGTCTCTCTCGTCTTGTCTCTTAAACCTTGTGTCTTGGGGCTTTAATCTTTTTTCTTCAGCTTTCTTCTTTTCGAAGTAAGCATTCTTTTCTTCACGGGCTTTTTTCTTTTCCTGGCGGAATTCTTCTTTGATCTGGGCATTGCTTTTACGTCCAGAAAATTTTCCAATATTACTTTTTGCCATGCTTGTATGTTTTGCTGTTTTGCAACAGGATGAGCGGCAAAGGTAATTTAATTGTGTCAGTAGCAGAAATGACGATTAAAGGGACAAACGATGCTGTTTTTCAATTGATCTATGCAGAACGGTACAGGACAGTTTCGTTCTGTCGTTTTTTTCCTGTGCTTCGCAGGAAAATTAAATGAATATTCAACCGTTTATCATTTGATTTAGAAATACGCTAACATTTCAACAATTACTTTGCAGGATTTTTTCAAACAACTCGTCAAATTCACTTATGAGAAATTTTTTTGCTGCCCTTTTTCTGTTTCTTGTAAACGTAGCAACCGGTCAATCACCTAAAACATTGTATTTCGATCCGGCTTCTACCATGGGCGCACCCGTATCCCGTCTTTTTGAAAGTGTAACCTATATACCGCTTGAAACAACAAAACAAAGTTTGTTTGGACAAATAAGCAGGATGGTTGTTACTGAACAATACTTCATCATTTTTGATTACGATACGCAGGCATTGTATTTTTTTGATAAGCAGGGAAAGTTTGTAAAGAAGTATAAAGATGATAAACATACCATTGCAAACATGCGCTGGTTGGAAAAAGAAAATAAGCTCTACCTGATGCAGATCAATAGAAACTTTCGTCCCACAAGGCAGGAAATGGAAGAGCTGCTGCGTAAACCTTTTTCAAAAAGCAGTAGCAGGTACGGCAGAGCCGTTCTTTATAATTTAGCGGATGTACAAAAAGAGCAGATCACTGAAGTTCCTGACTTTACTATTTTCCTGGTGAATCCTGTACCTCTTGCACCGCAACAATGGGTGTACAGTTTAATGCTTGCCGATAAGAGTGCAAAAGATTCCGTTGATTATGAACTTAAAGTTTCAGATGGTAATAAAACCATCGGCGCTTATTTTCCTTATGCTAAACGAACAGCGTCTTATTTATCTGATCCGGCCAATATTGATTTTGCGATAAGCGATGAGGCAAACACGTTATTGTTTACACGGCCATTTACATATTCCATTTACCAGTTAACTACGGATAGTGTAAGAAACCTTTATAACATTGTGCTTCCGTTTGAAAACACCGTGCCTAAAACTTTCTTTGCAAAAGAATTCAGTTCGGCCAATGAGTTGAGAGATTACAAACAATCGAACCCGGCTGTGGTGTGGCGCATCAATGGTATAGTGCCCATCAGCAATTATTTATTTTTTACACTCGACTATCAAAAGCGTGACAGGCGCTTTCTGTTTGAAAAGAGTTCCAATCGTTTTTACAACGTTAACAAAATAACCGCCGACAGTACAAACGCATTTCTTCCTGTAATTGGTTGGGATTTTCAATACTACGATAAAACAGCATTGTACAGCAGTATTTCATCCGATGCGATGTTCCGTTCAAGAAATGCTGAAAAGCACAGAAACCCTGTTTATACGCCGCTGTTGAATACTTATTTCGAAACGAGCAAGCCATCATCAAACCCCGTTATCATCATCCTGAAACCCCTCGCCAAAAACAAATGAGATTAATAACCATCCTGCTGCTGCTTTTGCCCACTGTTCTTTTTTCGCAAGTAAAAACTGAAAGTCCCGGCGGTACTGTAAAAGGAATTGTAAAAGATTCGGCCAACGATTATGCACTTGAATCTGTAACTGTACTCGTGTATAAAAAAAGTGATTCTACTTTGCTCAACTACCAGCTGACAAATCCATCGGGTGAATTTAATTTCGATAAAGTTCCGCTGAATATGCCATTGCTGATCAGCATCAGCTTTTCAGGTTATAAATCATTTTCAAAAACAATTAAGCTTGATAGTTTAAACGCAGCATACAACTTTAATACAATTCAGTTAGCTGCAAGTTTTAAAAGCCTGGATGAAGTGGTGATTGAAGCGGTGCTGCCCATCAGGATGAATGGTGATACACTGGAAATAAATCCGGCTGCTTTTAAACTCGATTCAAATGCTGTGGTGGAAGACATGCTTCGCAAAGTGCCCGGTGTTACACTTTGGGGCGATGGCACTGTAACGGTAAATGGTAAGCAGGTAACCAATGTGTATGTTGATGGCAAACCTTTTTTTGGAAACGACCCTGCCATTGCCACACAGAACCTGCCTAAGAATGCCATTGAAAAAATCCAGGTTTATTCAGAGACCGACCGCAATAAACCCATAACCGAACGCACAGAAGCAGATTCACTGCTGACGATGAACATTAAACTGAAAGCAGATAAAAAGCGTGGTTACTTTGGAAAAGGAGGAGCAGGGCTTGGTACAGACAAGCGCTTTGAAATTGATTTTGGTTTACAGGCATATAATAAAAAAACAAGGCTTGGTCTTGGCGGCGGTACCAATAACATTAATAAAAGTGTTGATGATTTGCAATCGCTGTTAGGCGAAACAACCTTCAGGAGTTTTAATCCACGAAACAGGTATGTAGCCAATTTTGGCGGGCGGGGCGTGAATAAAACTTATTTTCTTGGAGCAAATGTGCAGCACAGTTTTCTTGAAACCACCAATAACCAGCGTGTGAATGAATTGAATTTTGATGTATCGGGCCGTGGAAATGTAAACACACTGTTTTCTCAATCAGATGCGGTTACTACAACAGGAAGCAATTCGATTTACAAGTATAATAACCGAAGTTCGTTACAGGATAATGATACCAAAACCATGTCGCTTGGATACAACAAGCGTGATATGGATAAGGATATCACTATCCGTGCATCGGCAACAAATAATATCGGGGCAGGTACTTCAGAGGGTTCAACTATTGCAGAAAATGAAAGCAAAAACCTGATTAGTACAAGCACTGAATCATCTCAATCAAAAACAAACAGTAACAGCATTAACCTGAGCGCTTCATTTTTAAATAAGGATAGTGACGAACGCAACCTGAAAAGTTTTTCAATAAGATATAACAGTTCGTACAGTCAAAATGAGAACACACGTAATACCCTTAGTGATTTTGAATCGGCTGTAAATCCGGCAACAAACAGGTATATCAATCGTTTGTATAACACCGAATCATCCAACTGGAGTAATTCATTAAACGTAACTTATAATGCATTGAAGCGTTTATTGTTTGGCAGCAATAATCTCTGGAACATCAATATGCGCCTCACCAACAATTTTAATTTTAATCAGTCGGATCTTACATATAATGTGAGTGATTTTGATTCCGTTGGCAAAACGTATATAGAAAATAAACTGATAACAAACCTGCACAGCAATAACAGGATAACAGAAGAACCTTCATTAAATCTGTCGAAAGTTTTTACAAAGAGGCTGTCGAACAGGTTTTACCGTTCGTTTACTGTTTCTACAAACCTTGGCGCACAGTTCTTGTGGGAAAGAGATCAGTCCAATTTCAAGAACCGAAACATGAACAGGGATTTTGCATTCTTTACCCCTAATTCAAACATCGCTTATCATTACCAGAAAACAAACGGGTATAATATTAACCTTGGGGTTAATCATTCAAAGAACTATTCCATACCGGGCCTTGATCAGTTGTTTCCGATCATTGACAGTGCCAATGTTTATTCATTCAACTACGGTAACCGGTTTTTAAAACCCTCAAGCACAAACAACTTTGGATTTAATTTCAGTTACAACCGTGGTGCCAGGAATAAAAAGATGGATATGAATTTTAACCTGAATGGTAACATGGGTTTTGTAAAGAATGATGTGGCAGACAGCAGCACTTACCTGGACGATGGACGTAAAAATGTTTACCTGATCAATATTGATGGCCGAAGGAATTGGGGTGTGTTTGGAAACATGAACACTTCTTTCCGGATGAAAAAAAATGTGCTTCAGCTTTCGTATAATGCATCAATTAACAACAGTCAGTCGCCTAACTATATTGATGACATTTTTTCTGTATCACGCATTCAAAACCTGAGTAACAGTTTGCGGGTTTATTTTAGTTTGAGTGATATTGTGAACTTCTCGGTATCGCAGGCAGTGAGCATGAGTAACAGTATACAATCGGGAGAAAATCTCCGTTCATTCAAGAATACCAACTATGTCAGCTCGGCAAGCATCAACCTTTCTTACCCTAAACACATGATGCTGAGCAACACGCTGAACTATGTAAAGAACAATTCAACAAAACAAAGTTCTGCTCTTTGGAATGCTTA
>JAACZX010000129.1 GCA_009996555.1 Chitinophagaceae bacterium
ATTGCTGAACCGGTATAAGTGAACGAACCACCATTGATCGTTACAGTTGTAACCGATGGAGCTTTACTGATAACAATCTGTACTGAACCATTTGTATTCTTGTAGTTACCTGTAACATCAGTAAACGTCCAGCTGGCTGTACCACCAGGTACATTGATGAAGCTTGCACCAAGATCTAAGCCTGCTAAACTTTCACCATTCACACCGGTTGCTGAGCCTGTTGCGCCATGTGCATTACCATCGTACACGCCTGTGTAACCGCTTACATTTACTATTGCGTTCGCTTTGTCAATCGTAAAGTTCTTGCTGTCACTGCTTTGTTCATGGTTTGCATCACCAGCATAATTGTAACTGGCTGTTGCAGTGCCTGCATTTATATTGTTATTATAAACAGCAGTTGGAGTAGCCAATATAACTCCTCCTGCACCTGTTACACTTACTGTTGCAGGTGTAATTGCTGAACCGGTATAAGTGAACGAACCACCATTGATCGTTACAGTTGTAACCGATGGAGCTTTGCTGATAACGTTGTTTACTGTTCCGTTTATATCATTATAGTTTGGTGAGCCTGTAAAACTCCAGGCATCTGCAATGTATGCGCCTGCATTGGTATGTGTTGTTGCGGATACATTGATTGTTCCAACAGCAGCTCCGGTTTCTCCATTCACACCGCTAATGCTGTAAGTTGATGTATGTGAGTTGCCGTTATAAATTACATTGTATGCGTTTACGGTTATGGCCGGGTTAGCTTTATTCACAGTAAGTATTGCAGTATTACTGTTCGTGCTACCGCAAGAACCAGTAGCAACCATACGATATTGATAACCACTCATGGCAACCGTTGGATTGCTAATAGTTAACGTTGTTGCTGTTTCGGCGGGAATGATATCATTAAACCCTGAACCTGTGTTTACTTGCCATTTGTTATCCGTAGCATTTGTTGCAGTAGAGGTAAAACTGATTGTAGGCGCCCCATAAGTAACTGTTTGATTAACTGGCTGGGTGTTAATTACCGGCTTAGGACAAATAACATATGTAGCGGTAACAATTCGGCTGGCGTTTGGAGATTCAAATTGAAATTCAAACCCATTGGTTCCACTTGAAAGAGCTCCTGAATTTATTGAAACATTTGTCCTATTGTAAAGTTCTCCTCCGATTATTACTGAAAGCGGATATGAGAATCTCACTAACTGATTGTTTCTCGAAACAAGAGTAAAATCTGTTGTATTTGAACCAGCAGTAAGAGTTGGAGCACCACTTCCTGTTGGAAAATAATCGTAAGAAACAGAAACACCGCTGCCAGTTGGAAGACCGGTAGTTTTAAATTCAACATTCCCATCCGTAAAATAAGCATACGCAATTAATCCACTTGTCAATCCTACAGCCTTTAACCTTAATGAATCACCCGGACAATCACACACTGTCCAATTTGTTACAAACGCACCACTTGCATCCGCTGTAACTATCCATGATAAATAAGAAGAATCAGTTGTTACAGTATTACATGGACTGTTCAAATTCTTTACTTTCAACTGCACCTGTTCAAAAGCCTGAAATCCGGCACCTGTAAACACTGCATTTGATCTTGGTGCATAATCATCTTTATCACTTGTAACCGTTGCCTGTCCCGCAACCCCACTCATCATCCCCGCACTCATTACAAGCAGGGCAAAACGAAGCAGGTGCTTTTTTGGCTGGAACAGGAAATAAAAAGGAGTCAGCCATGCATTTAAAGCATGTCTGGTAACTGGTGTGTTAAGCAGTTGTTGCATAAGCGGAGGTTTTAATGTGGTGGCTCCCTTAAGAAATGGATGCTGTGGCTTTGGCTAAGGATGAGGACAAGCAATGCTGCTACAATACAGCACAGCCGTATTGTTCAGTAAATGAAGTCATGAAGTTCGTCTTATGGTAATGGAAAGTTCAGAGGATTGGGATGTCCGGATCAGGTCTTTTGAAGTATGACCTATGTTCTTCAGCAAGCGTGAAAATAAAAGAAATAAAACGCTCATCCAACCTTCATAACAAATTTATTTTATTTCTATATCAACAGTAAGCTTCTCAGCTGCTGATGGCGAAGGCTTATCACTTAGCTTTGTCAGCATCTATGCAACTTCACTCATCAGCAGGTTACCAATGCGTTAAAGGATGGCTGGCCGACAAAGGTCATCAGCCGTTTCTTTTCCAGGAAGAGGCATGGAATCATATCCATCAAAACGAAAGTGGTTTGGTGAATGCACCTACCGGCTGCGGTAAAACCTTTTCAGTTTTTCTTGGTTCACTTATTCGTTTTATCAATCAACACCCGGATCATTACAAAACAAAAAAGAACAACGGTCTTCAGCTGATGTGGATCACTCCCCTGCGTGCATTGGCGAAAGATATTGGCCGGGCTATGGAAGAAGTGATTGCTGAACTTGGCATGCAATGGGCTGTGGGCATCCGCAATGGTGACACCACAACTGCTGAACGTGCCCGGCAAAAAAAACAACTGCCGGAGGTACTCATTATTACACCGGAAAGTCTTCATTTATTTCTTGCACAAAAAGGATATGCTGAAGCATTTAAAACACTGCAGTTAATTGCTGTTGACGAGTGGCATGAACTGATGGGCAGCAAACGTGGCGTGCAGGTGGAGTTAGCAATCAGTCGAATAGTCAATAGTCAATGGACAATTGGTAAGACAAGACCGATGATTTGGGGAATTTCTGCAACCATTGGAAATTTAGAAGAAGCGAAAGATGTATTGCTTTCAACATTACAGAAAGAAGGTGTAATTGTTAAAGCCCGCATGAAAAAACAGATCGAAGTAGAATCGGTGTTACCCGATGAGATGGAGAACTATCCGTGGGCCGGTCACCTTGGTCTTAAACTCATTCATAAAGTCATTCCTATTATTGAGCAAAGCACCACCACACTCATCTTCATTAATACACGTGGCATGAGTGAGCGCTGGTACCAGGAGTTACTGAATCATGCTCCTGAATTGGCGGGCGCCATTGCATTACATCACGGAAGTATTGAGCAGGAACTCCGGCAATGGGTGGAGGAAGCATTGCATACTGCCAAGCTGAAAGCGGTTGTTTGTACAGCATCGCTTGATCTTGGTGTTGATTTTCGTCCAGTGGAGACCGTTATACAGGTGGGATCACCAAAAGGTGTATCCCGGTTTCTGCAACGTGCGGGCCGGAGTGGCCACAGCCCCGATGCGGTGAGTAAGATCTTCTTTTTGCCCACACATTCGCTTGAGCTGGTGGAAGCAGCTGCGTTGAAAAAAGCCATTGATGAAAACTTAATTGAAAGTAAAGAACCAATGTTGCTTTGTTTTGATGTACTCATCCAATACCTGAACACACTGGCCATTTCAGATGGTTTCAGTCCTGCCGAACTATTCAATGAACTAAAAAGCACCTATTGCTATCGTGACCTGCTGGAAAATGAATGGGAAGAAGTGTTACAGTTCCTGGTGGAAGGTGGTAAAGCATTGCAACAATATGATGATTACAAAAAAATTGAGATCATTGATGGACTGTATAGAATTCAAAGCCGCAAAATTGCCATGCGTCACCGGCTCAACATTGGCACGATTGTAAGTGATGTGATGTTGAAAGTAAAAATGAATAACGGCGGTTTTGTGGGTGTTATTGAAGAATATTTCATCAGCCGTTTAGAACCCGGCGATTCATTTACACTCGCCGGAAGAAACCTGGAACTGGTGCAGATAAAAGATATGACCGCCTATGTGCGTAAATCCACATCAAAAAAAACAATTGTACCCAGCTGGAACGGTGGGCGCATGAGTTTAACGGCTAACCTTGGCCGTAAGTTGCGTGAAACATTTAATGAAGTGGCTGCCATGAGCAGTAAGCGGCAAAGCAATCCTGCTCCGGAGTTAATTCATCTTTCATCGCTGTTTCAATTGCAAAAAGAACTGTCGCACATTCCAAAAGACGATGAGTTACTGATAGAGCAGCATGAAAGTAAAGATGGTTTTCATTTACTGCTGTATCCGTTTGAAGGCAGGCAGGTGCATGAAGCCATGAGCGCCATACTGGCCTACCGTATTGGAAAAATTGCGCCGCTCACTTTTTCCATTGCCATGAATGATTATGGATTTGAATTGTTGTGCGATCAGCCAATACCTGTTGACGACAGCAACGCTGCTGACCTGTTTACACTCGACGATCTTACCGCCGATATACAACGCAGTGTAAACGCTACTGAAATGGCACGAAGAAAGTTCCGTGATATTGCAGTTATTGGCGGACTGATTGTACAAACCGCACCCGGCGAAAGAAAAAAAGCCCGGCACCTGCAGGCATCTGCCAGTTTACTCTTTAATGTGTTCAGCGAATATGATGCAAAGAATGTATTGCTTCGCCAGGCATACCAGGAAGTGTTTGATCAGCAAATGGAAGAAGTGCGGCTGCGCAATGCATTTCAGCGTATTCAACAAAGCAGCATCGTCCTTACTTTTCCTGATCGGTTTACACCGCTCTCCTTCCCTATTATTGCCGATGGATTAAACCGTAATAATCTTTCAACCGAAAAGCTGGAAGACAGGATACGGCGTATGCAGGCACAGTTGAATCATGCCGGTTTTCAGTAAGGTGCCTGGCAAAAAGATGATCACAATTTCCTGCTTCGTAAAAATCTGTCATTGAAAGCAACTTATTTTCTTACTACATTTAATAAAACAACCCATCATGATCAAGAAAATATTTTATGTACTTATTGCCGCATTGGTGATCATCCAGTTCATCCGTCCAAAACAAAATATTGCGGCCGGACCTTTTCCTGCCGATGTGAGTACAAAGTTTGCCATTAACGATAATGTGGCTTCTATTCTGAAAACTGCCTGTTACGATTGCCACAGCAATAACACCACTTACCCCTGGTATGCCAATGTGCAGCCGGTAAACTGGTGGCTTACAGATCATGTAAATGAAGGAAAGAAAGAGTTGAACTTTTCTGAATTTGCAGGTTATACGGCCAAGCGCCAACGTAAAAAATTCAATGAGATCATGGATGAAGTGAAAGAAGGTAAAATGCCTTTGAAAAGTTATACATGGATGCATGGCAATGCAAAGCTTACCGAAGCACAAAAAAATGCATTGTACAAATGGTGCGAAGAAAGTATTGCCACATTACCACCTGCAGAACCATCGCAACAGTCGGACAACAATAAATCTACTCCGCAATAAAACAAAAGCCCCTCACGGGGCTTTTGTTTTTTAGTTAATGAGGTATTTGCGCCTCACAGCAAAAAGGATAATAAACAGGATCGCTATTACAAACCCAAACGATGCTGCCCAAAAACCAATTACAATTGCTGTAAACAAAGGCAATCCCAGTTCGCCAATACAATAGATAGTAAAACCGCTTTTCTTCAGCTTACGCATTTCAAGTACTCCGTAAATGCACAATACTGCTGTCAGCAGTGTTACAATTAATATGGGCACCCTGTATTCAAGCTGGCGCAAACTCATTTCGTTCGACCATTTAAGAAAACCGGCAAGCGGTTTCATTTCCCTTGTGTATTGTGCAGGATTATTTTCCAATGCTTCTTTTGCATTATACGGAGCAATAAAATAACCAAGCACAGCTCCAATAACCTGGAAACCGCTGCCAATAAAACTGAGGATGCTTAACACATTTATACCAGCCGGTACGGATGGTTTGGCAAAATGCTGCTCCAGTAAATAATCTCTTTGCTCCATGTTTTTTTAGTTGAAAAATAAATCATTTCCGGCATATCTGCGGCAGCCGCATCGCTGCTTACATTTGCACACAATGATGCAGCAACCTTTTCGTTTCCATTTAAAAGGGCAAACACTCTGGCTATCGGCAGAGCGATGTTTGTTTTGGGAGGAAGACCGCTCACTCATTGTTTCTGATATTCATTTTGGCAAAAGCGGTCATTTCAGAAAAGCAGGTATTGGTATTCCGCAAACAATTTTTAAAGAAGACTTACAACGTTTAATTGCACAGGTGCAGTTTTTTAAACCGGAAAAACTGGTTGTTGTGGGCGATTTCTTTCACAGCAAAATGAACAATGAAATAAAACTGTTTGAAAAATGGCGAAATGATCTTGCTGCATTGCCTATTCATCTTGTAAAAGGTAACCACGATATACTGCATAACGATTGGTATGCAGCACATGCCATTACTGTTCACGAAGAGCAGTTGCATACAGGGCCATTTACATTTATGCATGAGCTGCCTGCCGCTACAACAAATGAACAGTATGTTTTTACCGGGCATGTACATCCCGGCATCCGCATTGGTGGTTTGGGAAAACAATCTTTACAATTTCCTTGTTTTTATTTTGCCGGACAGCATGCAGTATTACCAGCCTTCGGCAGGTTTACCGGTTTATATCCTGTGCGGCCAAAGAAAAATGAAAAAGTATTTGCCATTGCTGAAAAGCAGGTATTAGAACTTCAATAAACACAGCTTATCACAAACAGACTTTTACATATTGCCTACGATCCCATTTATGCTCATCCCCTTCCGGAAGGTCATCGCTTTCCCATGCTGAAGTATGAGCTGATACCTGAGCAGTTGATGTATGAAGGGAGTATTGCTGCAACAAATCTTTTCCGGCCAGCTGTTTGTCCTGATGAAGTTGTACTGCTTACACATGATGAAGTGTATTTAAACAAACTGAAACAACAAACACTTTCAGCAAAAGAGCAACGGCATATCGGCTTTCCGCAATCGCCTGCGTTAACAGAACGAGAGCTGATCATTACACAGGGTACAATTGATTGCTGCCATTATGCAATGAATAACGGCGTTGCATTAAATGTTGCAGGAGGAACGCATCATGC
>JAACZX010000013.1 GCA_009996555.1 Chitinophagaceae bacterium
ATGAAAAATATATGAAAAGATCAATGCAGGAATACGTAAAGCAGCAGGCTGCTGGGGAGTAACATCAAGGTCTCCTTCTTCATTAACCACTAAATGCTCGGTCATACTCATAATTGTTTACGCAGCCGGGCAACAGGTATATTCAGCTGTTCCCTGTACTTGGCCACCGTTCTGCGTGCAATATTATAGCCTTTTTCCTGAAGCAGCTCTGTTAACCTTTCATCGCTTAGTGGTTTCCTTTTTTCTTCTGCATCCACCATATCAAACAGTATTTTCTTCACCTCCCGTGTCGATACTTCCTCTCCGCTTTCTGTGCTTAAAGATTCGCTGAAGAAAAACTTCAACCGATAAGTGCCAAATTCTGTTTGTACAAATTTGCTGTTTGCCACACGGCTAACGGTAGATATATCCAATCCTGTTTTTTCAGCAATATCTTTCAGGATCATTGGCTTCAGGTTGGTTTCATCGCCGGTAAGAAAAAATTCTTCCTGGTGATGCATGATAGCGCTCATGGTATGCAGCAACGTGTTCTGTCGCTGTTTAATAGCATCAATAAACCAGCGTGCAGCATCAATTTTTTGTTTGATGAAAAGCACCGCTTCTTTCTGGCGCTTATCTCTTTTACTACCCTTATCGTACTCTTTCAACATTTCCCTGTAACCTTCGCTGATACGCAGATCAGGAGCGTTGCGGGAGTTAAGCGTGAGTTCTAATTTTCCGGCATTATTTAAAATGAAGAAATCCGGCACAATATAGGTTTCAGCTTTATTCACCTCGCCTACATTTCCCCCCGGCTTAGGGTTGAGTTTAATGATCTGCTGAATGATTGCTTTCAACTGATCATCATTTAGCGACAAGCTTCGTTGTATCTTTTCGTAGTGCTTTTTTGTAAACTCATCGAAATACTTTTCAAGAATTACAATTGCCTGGTCAATGTCTTCAGATGAAATTGTTTTTTGTTTATGACGCAGCTGAATCAACAAACACTCCTGCAAATCTCTTGCACAAATGCCGGGAGGGTCAAATTGCTGGATCAGCTCAATTACTTCTTCCACTTCAATTTCAGTAGCATCAATGTTTTGCCTGAATGCAAGATCATTTACGATTGCCGCATTTTCTCTGCGCAGGTAGCCATCATCATCAATGCTGCCCACTACCTGTTCGGCAATTACTTTTCGTTTATCGTCCAGTTTCAACATGCCCAACTGCTGAAGCAGTAACTCATAGAAACTGGTTTCAAGTTTTACAGGCGAGGTTTTGTGCTCTTCCTGCTCACCATAATTTTCATCCCTGGTGCGGTAATCGGCAATATCATCATCCCCCTCACTCACATAATCGTTAATATCAATATTGTCATACTCATCCTCACTTCCATCCATTTCATATTCTTCCTCATTGCTTGTATCAAACTCATCCTTTATTTCATCAGCTTCAAACTGATCATCACTTTCTTCGTTTGATTGTTCCAATGCGGGATTTTCTTCCAACTCTTCCTTTATCCGCTCTTCCAGGTTGGCCGTAGGCACCTGCAACAGCTTCATTAACTGGATCTGCTGGGGTGATAACTTTTGCAGTAATTTTTGATGTAGTCCCTGACTCAGTGCCATTTTCTCGATACATTTATAGATGATTACAATGCAATTACGAGCGGCTAAATTATCGAAAAAATCAACAGATTATAAAAATTGGAACAATTTTTGCGGAATAGTGACAATTCTGTTACTCTTTTCTGCTTCTGCTAAGGCTCAACATTTTGATTCAGTGAAAGTTAGGAAAGATACTCTTCAAACAACAGCGGTTCCTTTTTTTAACAAATACAGCCTGCTCACAGCGCAACAACCCGTTTTGTCAAAAAAAATTTCTACAAATCTTGGCAGCCCGTTTGCCCATTGGGGATTCATGTGTAAAGGCGAATACAGGCTGGAACAAAAAACAGGCATCCCCTTAAAAGTCCGGCTTGGTTCACTTGAATACGTCAATAAACTGGAAGGAAAACAATAACGATTTAGCTATGTGAATGTTCATTGGAATAGAATAAATAATTCTGAACAGCCCGCACATCAGCAAAACTGTAAGCATCGCCCAATGCTATTTTATGCTCAGTATTTGACTGAGTGGGAAATAATTCGATCCTGTTTAAAATCGTTTGCAACTTTTCTTCATTCATCAACTGGCTTATTCTTACAGTGCCGGTTTTCACCAGATCAACAAGATGCCCTTCAATTGTACCTGCAGTGAGGTTGCGGATGGCAGCAATTTCTGCAATCGTTTTGCCTTCGTTAAAATGGGCAAGCGTAACCGATTTTGTATCTTCTTTCGGAGTTGATGATTTCTCCTTTCGTTCCCGTTTTGGGTTTTCCTTTTTGGCTTCAATATTGGTTTCAAGCCCATGCTCCTCACAATATGCTGTTACCATTTCCAGTATCTCATCGCCATACTTTTCAACTTTGGCTTTGCCAAAACCGGAAAGCAGCAGTAACTGTGTTTTTGTAAGGGGAAGATAAGTACAGATTTCCTGCAAACTATTGCTGTTTGCCAGCATGTAAATAGGCATGCTTTGTTCATCGCACACCCTGTCACGCCATGTTTTTAACTGAAAGTACAGATCAGGATGTGTAAGACCAACTGCTGATTGTTTTTTATTGGCAGCATAAACTGTAAGATTCGCCCTTGGCGCAACAAGATTCAACTTATGTTTTAAATGATCGGTTACAGAAAAAGGTTGCAACCCTGATCGTAAGAAATAAAGCTCCGTATGTAACGATGTAAAAACAGCATTGAGCAGTTCGTTTATTTCATCTGCCGCTGTTTTATGTTCTGTAATGAACGGATGTTGTTTTACCTGTTGCTGCAACTCTTCCAGGTGAGGAATAAAATAATTGACCGCATCTTTCACACGCTGTTGCAGCTGGGCGTTTAGTTCAACCACAGGCTGTTGTTTCAGCAGCTCATTGATCTGCAGTAAAAACTTTCCGGCCACTATCTGTTCTTTGTGCAACTGCTGCTGCCAGTAACCCAGCTGCTCTTCTGCTCCATCATTCAACTCAAACTTGTGTTTTGTAATTGATTGTTGCAATTGCTTTAATGCAAGTGATGTATGTGAGAATGAAAATAATTCTTCGAGTAATTGCTGTGAAAATGCTTTTCTTGCTTCTTCAAAACGTTGCGGTAACGAACCTTTTGAAGTCAATGCTTTTTGTCCATCAACCACCTGTTGATTACTGAAGATCACATTGGGCTGAATTTTTGAAAGCAATGCAATGCCATCCAAACTGGTACAGCGGCTGAGCGCCACATATACCTGTCCGCTTGTGAAAGATAAACCTGCATCGATCATTACTTTATCAAACGTAAGCCCCTGACTTTTGTGAATGGTAATGGCCCATGCCAGGCGAAGAGGATACTGTTCGAAAGTGCCTAACACATCCTGCTCCAGCTTACCATCTGCCCGGTTAAGTGTGTAGCGTGAATGATCCCAGGTTTCTTTTTGCACTGTTATATTTTCAGAACCACAACGTACTACTATTTCTGTATCACTTAACGAGTGCACAATACCGATCTTTCCATTAAAAAATCTTCTGCCCACTGTATCATTTTTCAAAAACATTACCTGTGCTCCTTCACGTAAAACCAGTTCAGCATCGGCCGGATAACTGTTTTCAGGAAATTCTCCATCAATCTTTGCTTTGTACACATACGGCGGTGCAAGTAAGCGCTGCAGCTGCTGACGATTGATCAACTCTGCCTGGTTGTTATGCGATGTAAGGGTAATATATGTTTCATCACGCTCCGGCTGAAAACCCGGAATAAACCGTTCATTCAGCATTTCAAGATCATCGGCTTCCAGTTGATTATTACGCACTTTGTTGAGCAACTTTACAAACAGCTCTTCTTTTTGACGGTAGATGGTAGTGAGTTCAATAAGCAAGGGCATTTGCTCCTGGATAGCTTTACTATCGAAAAAGAAAGTGGAACTGTAATACTCCTGTAATACAGCCCATTCATGATTTTGTGCAACGGGAGGCAGTTGAAACAAATCGCCGATGAGCAACAATTGCACGCCACCAAAAGGAACGCTGTGCTGAAAGCGAACGCTGCGCAGAATTGTATCAATTGCATCCATTACATCGCAACGTACCATACTCACCTCATCAATTATGAGTACTTCCATTTTGCGAAGCAATTGCAAACGCTGTTTATTATACCTGATCTTGGAAAGCAACTCCTGTTTGCCCGTATTGGTTGGCAGAAAAGGATGAAACGGCAAATGAAATAAACTGTGCAGTGTAACACCACCGGCATTAATGGCAGCAACACCGGTTGGCGCAGCAACAATGGTATTTTTTGCCGCATGTTCTTTCAGGTATTTTAGAAAAGTTGTTTTGCCGGTACCTGCTTTGCCGGTAAGGAAAATACTTTCCTGTGTTTCCGTTACAAACCGATAGGCTAACTCAAACCGTTCATTGCGTTCCACAGATTGCATGATAATTCAATTAAGAAATTAGTCGTTTATAATCGAGTGATGTTCGCCAAAGTTAACAACCAAGTCCAACTTCAGTCCGGAAGCTTTCAATAATTATCGTATTTGAGCAATAACAAAACCTGAATGCCATCTTTATTCTCTTGCAGTTCTGCAATGATCTTATCAAGCATTGAGAAATCCTTAAGCGGTAACTTTTTCACCAAGCATCAAAATCTCATTTACCTGCACTTCGCAAATAAATTTTTTATTGCCTTCCTTATCGTTGTAGCTACGGTTAATGAGTTTACCTTCTACCAATATTTCTTTTCCCTTGGCTAAGTATTTTTCTGCAATCTCTGCCAGTTTGCCCCAGGCCACCAGGTTATGCCATTGCGTTTCGGTTACTTTTTCGCCTTTGGCATTACGGTAATTTTCGCTGGTGGCTAAACTGAACCGGGCCATTTTCTTTCCACTTTCAAGCGTTCTTACGTCGGGTGCGTTGCCGAGGTTTCCAATTAACTGCACTTTGTTTTTTACTGCGTACATGGTTTTTGAATTTGCCGCCTGCATTTGCTGCCGGCGAGGTTTTAAAATTTGTTATCTCAGTCAGCAGCTGGTTACTGTTGACAGAACAAAGATGTTACCCTTGATAACCCTTAACCGGTTATTACCCGTTTCTTCCCGAAGTTAAACGTGTAGAAACGTTTGCACACGGATAAATTAATTGTATCTTATTGTCCAAAAGCAGCACTATGATTGCATCTGAACAAAAAAACTGCCTTGCCTGCGGCGAACCGTTAAAAGGAAGAGTTGATAAGAAGTTTTGCGATGATTACTGCCGCAACAATTATAACAATCAGCAAAAATCGAAAGGAAACCACAGCAATTATGTGCGCAACATCAACAACACCTTGCTGAAGAACAGAAAAATACTGGAAAGCATTTTACCCGATGGAGAAGAAACGGCCAAGGCAACAAAAGACAAACTGCAGCGCCTCGGTTTTCATTTTAAGTACATCACTCACTTGTACACAACAAAAAGTGGCAAAACATATTTCTATTGTTACGATTATGGTTACCTGCCGCTTGAAAACGATTGGTTCCTGGTAGTAAAAAAGAAAGAGGAATAATTATAGTTTTATTGCCGAGCCACGTATCTGCAGCTCTGGTGTAAGTACCCGTTTTTCAAAATCTTTTACCGGACGTTTACTTTCCACCAACTGAAGTAATAATTCAGTAGCAGCTTTTCCCATTTCCTCTGCGGGCTGGCGGATAACTGTTAACGGCGGATCAACCAGCTCAGCAATATCAGAATTGGAAAACCCGATCAATGCAATGTCTTTCGGAATTTCCATGCCCCGGCGTTTCAATGTTTTTACACATCCAGTAGTAAGTTTATCGCTGGTGGTAATGATCGCATCGGGCTTTTGCTTGAGGGTTAGCAATTTGTTTACCGCTTCTTCCACTTCAGAAAAAACCATCCCCCCATAAAAACAATGCTGTACATACGATTTACTGTATGACAGGCCGTGTGCTTTTAACGCATCATGATAGCCAGCCAGCCTTTCTGATGTGATCGATAAAAACTCAGAGCCTGCCAAAGCTGCAATACGTTTAAACCCTTGCTTGATAAAATGCTCTGTTGCATCATACGCCCCCCGGTAGTTATCAACAATCACCTGGTGGGTGTCAATGTCTTCATGCACTCTGTCGAACAGCACAATGGGCATTCCTCTTGCATGTAATGCTTTAATGTGGGCCAGGTCGGTTGTTTCGGTTGAAAGAGAAATGATAACACCATCAACTGAACGGGAAGCAAGGAACTGAAGGTCGATCACCTCACGCTCATACGATTCGTGGCTTTGCGATACAATAACATTATAGCCCTTATCGTATGCGATTGATTCAATACCATTAATGACCTGCGAGAAAAAAGTGTTGGCAATTTCGCACACCACCACTCCAATAGAGCGGCTTCTTTTTTCCTTGAGACTTAAGGCAATGGGGTTGGGTCGGTAATTGAGCTTTTCGGCACACTCCAGCACCAGTTGTTTTGTTTCGCCACTGATCTCGTGACTGTCACGCAATGCTCTTGATACAGTGGAGGTGGATAAGCCCAATGCTTTCGCAATATCTTTTATGGTAACAGCTTCAAATTTCATATCGGCAATCTTGGCTGCTAAAGATAACTGATTAACTGTTGACTTGCACAGAAGGCTTCTGAATCTTATACATAACCTATTGTTAATCATTATTGAGCGATTACAGACAGGGCAGGATAGTTACTAAAAAAATGGCATCGTTATCGGGAACGATTGCGTAAATAAACCATTTCAAAGCATGGGCTGTTCGTTAAAATCTGCATAGAATTGTTCTGCTGAAACGAACGGAATTGCTGTAATTTTTTATCGACGATTGTATTCCTCATTGCCAAAACTGTTAACAACTCAACTACTATAATCAATCTTTTTATTATCCAAATCTGGCTGTAAATGCTGTTGTTTGGATCAATTCAATTTTAAAAAAGCGCAAGTATGAAACGATTGCTCTCCTTGTTTTTGCTGCTCACGTGCACTGTTGCGGTATTTGCTCAAACCCGTCAGATTAAAGGAAAGGTTTCTGATGAAACGGGTGCCCCGCTGGCAGGTGTAAACGTGTTGATCAGTGGCGGAAAAAACGGTGTACAAACCGATGCAAATGGTAACTTTTCCATTAATGCCCCCGGTACCGGTAGTGTAACATTACAGATCAGCTTCAGTGGCTACAAAAGCATTACAGTTAAAGCCGATGAAAAAACGGAAGTAACAGTAAGTCTTGAAAAAGAAGTAACCGCCCTGGAAGATGTGGTGGTTATTGGTTACAACAGTATTAAACGAAAAGATCTTACTGGTACCGTTTCATCCATTGGTGCAGCGGAATTATCAAAGATCCCTGTTTCAAGTGCGGCTGAAGCTATTACAGGTCGTTTACCTGGTGTGCAGGTTACCACAACTGATGGCGCTCCCGGTGCAGAAATTGTTATCCGTGTGCGTGGTGGTGGTTCTGTAACACAGGATAACTCACCATTATATATTGTTGACGGTTTTCCGGTGAACAGTATTAATGATATTGCTCCAACAGATATTGCCAGCATCGACATCCTGAAAGATGCTGCCACTGCAGCCATTTATGGTGCACGTGGTGCAAATGGTGTTGTCATCATCACCACCAAATCAGCAAAAGCTGGTAAAACAACCATTACATTTAATTCATTTGGTACAGCACGCACATTACCCCGCCAGCTTGAAGTGCTTTCGCCTTACGAATTTGTATTGGCGAATTATGAATATGCACGCATCCGCACACAGGCCGATGTTGATGCTTTCACCAAATACTTTGGTGTGTATGAAGACCTGGAATTATACAAATACCAGAAAGGAACCAACTGGCAGAAAGAATTGTTTGGAAATCCTGTTTACTCTCAACAACATAATCTGAGCATTACAGGTGGTACAGCTAAAACAAAATTTGCACTTAGTGCAACCAACAATACCGACCAGGGTTTGATCCAGGGATCGGGTTACATGCGCAACTACCTCAACTTTAAAATGCGTTTTGATTATGCTACACGTTTTGTGCATACCAGAATTGATGGCGCCGGTTCATCAGGCTCATCCAGCTTCCGTATTGGTGATGCTATTACCACACGCCCGGTAAATGGTATTGCTGATATGATTGAACTTGACCCAACAGGAACTGATGATGACTATGAACAATTTCTGAAAAGCCTTATCAACCCGCAACGATTGATTGCACAGGATTACCGTAAGCGTACCAACTATACGCTCAACATGAATATTGCCGGTACATGGAAGATCATTGAAAGCCTTTCGTACCGTTCTGAGTTTGGTCTTGATTTTGGTTTTGGTGATAACCGTCGTTACTGGGGTCCTCTCACCGGCGAATCAAGAAATGTGGGTGGCAATCTTCCATTAGGAGAAATCACCAATTCAAACTCCCGCAGCTTACGCTGGACAAACACACTCAACTTTAAAAAATATATTGGCAAGCACGATTTCACCTTCCTTGCAGGCCAGGAAATAAATATACTTGGTACAGGATTTTCTGAATACAACCGTGCCAAGTTCTTTGTTGAAAACACAACGCCTGAAAGGATGTTTGCAAACATGACGCTTGGTACACAAGACAGGCATACTACAACTGTTTTTGCAGGTGAAAAAATTGCATCTTTCTTTGGACAGATCATTTACCAGTACGACTCACGTTACATGCTTACCCTAACTGCCCGTGCCGATGGTTCAACCAAGTTTGCACCGGGTAACCAATGGGGTTTCTTCCCTGCTGCGGCCTTTGCATGGCGTGTATCAAACGAAGAGTTCATGAAAGGTGTTCGTTTTATAGATGATCTGAAAATGCGTGTGAGCTATGGTGAAGCTGGTAACAACCGTATCAGCAATGATCTTTGGCGTGTACAGTTTGCACCAACTGATAACCGTCCTATCGGTTTTGGTGATGTTGCGCAACCTTACTATGGTTACAGATCAAACCTGTTGCCCAACCCTGCTATAAAATGGGAAACAACCATTACACGTAATGCGGGTATTGATTTTACACTGTTCAAGCAACGTTTGTCTGGTTCGTTTGATGTATACTGGAACACAACAAAGGATCTGCTTGTTGAATCAGATATTCCACAGATCACAGGTTTCTCAAAGCAATTACAGAATGTTGGTCAAACATCCAACAGAGGTATTGAGTTAGGATTAACCGGAACCATTTTGCAACGTAAGAATTTTCAGTTGTCGGCTTCCTTTAACATTGGTTTAAACAAATCAAAAATTGATAAACTGGACGGCGTTTTGGAAAAACCATTCATGTCGAACTGGGCCGGTACCGATCTTAAAACACAAGACGATTACCGTGTGTATGTTGGTCAAACAATTGGTTTAATGTATGGTTACGTTACCGATGGTATGTACACGTCAAACGATTTTGAATCGTACAACCCTGTTACAAGAACCTACACGTTAAAGCAAGGCGTTCCTAATATTGGTTCATTCCTTGGTGGTATCAGTGTACGTCCTGGCGTAATGAAATTAAAAGATCTTAACGGCGATGGCACAATCACAGCTGCAGACCGCCAGGTAATCGGCAGGGCTTTACCAAAATACACCGGTGGTTTTGGATTGAATGCTGTTATAAAAGATTTCGATGTGAGTGCATTTTTCAACTTTGTTGTTGGTAACGATATATATAATACCGGCCGCATTTCTTACAACCAGTTTTACCGCACCAGTTATGGTAACATGCTCAATACTGTTAACTCGGGCAATCGTTATACATACATTGACAATGAAGGTAAACAGGTGGTTGAGCTTGATCAACTGAGCAAATTGAATGCAAACGCTACAATGTGGTCGCCGTTTTCATTTGGTACAGCTGTTCCCGTGTTTCATTCATGGGCTGTAGAAGATGGCTCTTTCCTTCGCCTCAACAACCTTACTGTGGGATACTCACTGCCTAAAAATGTTATTTCACGCATGCGTATGACAAAACTGAGAGTGTATGCCACTGTGTACAATGCATTCCTGTGGACAAAATACTCAGGTTACGATCCTGAAGTAAGCTCAACAAGAAGCGACGGCTATTCACAGTTAACCCCTGGTGTTGATTACTCTTCCTATCCAAAGAGCCGCAACTTTACAGTGGGCGTAAACGTAACATTCTAAAAAGGTTCAACTCATTCAAAAGCGATCGTTATGAAAAAAATATATTTTGCTTTTATCCTTCTTGCAATGGCTGCAGCATTGCCTTCGTGCAAGAAATTTTTAGTGGCCGATTCGCCTTCCAACTTCGATCCTGAATTTGTGTTTGGCAGCGAATCTGATGCAAAAAAATCGGTGAACAGTATTTATGCCCTGTTTAACCAGGATGCTTATACATCACGCTTATCAAACAACTTTGCCGGCAACAGCGATATTGAAGTGGGTGGTGTATCTGCATCGCCAGATAATTCACGCCGTGATATCTGGTCGTTTGAAGCCACACCTGCCAATGGTGATCTTCTTACTGTATGGAACAACGGTTACAATGCCATCAACCGTGCAAACGAATGTGAAAAAGGTTTGATGGAGGTATCGCTGGTAAAAGATCCCACAAACAAAGTGTACAATAACCTGCTGGGCGAAGCAAGAGCATTGCGGGCTTTATGGGCATATTGGTTAATGAATCATTGGGGCGATATTCCGTTTAAAACAACACCATCACGTGCAGGCGATAATTTTTACCTGCCCAGAATGAGCCGTGACAGTGTTCTCAGTTTTCTTATTGACAACCTCATTGAAATTGAACCTAAAATGTCATGGGCCGAAGAACTTGATTTTGGCATTGAACGTATTAACCGTGAGTTTGTAATTGGTTTAATTGCCCGTTTATCATTAATGCGTGGTGGTTACTGGCTGCACCCCGATATGACCATGAAACGCAAAGATGATTACATCAAGTACTATGAAATAGCAAATACATACAGCAAGAAGCTGATGGATCTGAAACCACGTCCTTTGCCTGAATACGCTACTGTGTTTGAAAATGTAAACAAATACATTAAACCACTTAACAGCGATGTGTTGTATGAAGTGGCATTTCATCCCGGCTTTGGTGATGTGGGCTGGAACCATGGTATAAGAGTAGATGCAGGTACGCATTCTTACGGTTCAGGTTCCAACTATTTATCACTTCCTATTTCTTATTATCACTCGTTTGATACATTGGACAAACGCTTACCGGTTACCTGCTATATTATTTCGTATGATAAAGATCTTATACAACAGCCCACTGGTACAGGATCAATTGCACCCGGCAAGTGGAACCGGATGTTAGTACCCGTAACACTGGGTGCTGCTTCTGCCAAAGGAACAGGTATTAACTGGCCGTTGATGCGTTATGCCGACATACTGTTGATGTTTGCAGAAAGTGAAAACGAAATAAACGGTCCCACTGCAGCTGCACAGGAAGCATTACGCAAAGTGCGCCAGCGTGCATTCCCAAGTACTGTATGGGCAGAAAAAGCAGATGCTTACATCGCATCAGTATCGGGCAGCAAACAGGCTTTCTTTAATGCTATTGTTAATGAACGTGCATGGGAATTTGGTGGCGAATGTTTACGCAAGTATGATCTTGCCCGCTGGAATCTGTACGGCAAAAAAATTGCTGAAACAAAAAGCATATTAACCCAAATGGGTATTGATGGAATGAACGGAACAGGCACGTATGCAAACCTGCCCGACTACATGTACTACAAACGTGATTCAACAGATAAAAATCTCAAGATCGTTTGGTATAACAAACATACAAAACCAGCTGTTGCCCCTCCGGTGATGAATTCTCCCAGCGTAGGCGATAACCCCAATGGTTATATCCGAATTGCATGGACAAGAACAATGTTCAATACAACCACCAATGGTCCGGCTGATTTTATTCTCCGCACATGGAGAGGATATAAAGACGATAGCGGTACAGAATCTGTGCGGTATATTCTTCCGCTGCACAACTCTGTTATTTCAAGCAGCCTTGGTGTATTGCAAAATCAATATGGTTATTAATAAAAACTGATTGGCCATTACTAAAAAAACAGCAATGAAGAAATTACTTTTTATATCACTGGCAGCAACACTTGTATTTCTTGCCTGTAAAAAAATTAATGATCCGGGTGAAGCTCCCCGTTTGTTTCGCCCTGCTATTAAAGACGCTTTGGAATCCAACGGAAACTGGATCAAGGCATCCTGGCAGGCTGTATCGGGCTCTGCCTCATACACTGCCGAAATAAGTACAGATAGTTTTAAAACTGTAGCAGCCACTGTAAAGGTTGATACAAATGTTCACCTGTTTGAAAATCTTTACTGGGAAAAATTATACCAGGTAAGAGTAAGAGCAAATGCTGCCGACACGGCAAAGAATTCAAAATTTGCCAGTCTGGGTGAAATTAAAACTGCACGCTTCCCTACTATATTAAATATTCCATCACCTGAAAACGAAGTAAATGATAATTCTGTAAAAGTTAGCTGGACCACAAGTGGCGCTGTAGTTACAGAAGTAAAGATATTGCTTGCTGCAGACAGCTCTGTAGTAAAAACAGCTGCACTTAACGGAACCGATGTTACCAATGCCTACAAGCTTGTTTCGGGGTTAAATGCTTCTACTTCGTATATCATTTTTCTTTACAGTGGTACTACCGTTCGTGGATGGGCCAACTTTCGCACAAAGGCTTCATTAACAGGTGCATTAATCGATTTGCGCAATATCACAGGAATGGCAAGCGTATTGGCTGACACTATTCCTGATATTGCATCGGGAAGTATCATTTTACTGAAACGTGGAGAAACTTACAACATTAGTTCAACTATTAGTCTTGATAAAACATTGACCTTTATGGCTGGCGATGATTTGTTAAACCCAAACAAGCCAATAATTAATTTTGCATCAAACTTTAATATAACGGCCAATAGCAATATTGATTCTTTGGTATTTAACGGTCTTATATTGCGTGGGAACGATTTTAACAATAGGTATGTTTTTAATATCAATACTGCATGCAATATTGGCAAAGTGAAATTCGAAAACTGTGAAGCTGAAATATTCCGGGGCGTTTTCCGCACACAACAGCAGCCTGCCATTATTAATACTTTCGAAATGAATAACTGCGTTGTGGACAGTGTAAAGGATTATGGTGTATTTAATATTAGTGTTGCCAGCAGCCGTGCTGATATTATAAAAATCACGAACAGTACTTTTTCTGATGCGCAGAAAATTATTGTTAGCGTTAACAACTCTGTTTCGGTTCTTGTAGAAAACTGTACATTCAACAATGCTCCCCTTGGTGGAGGCTCTGCTTACTATATTGACTACAGTTCTTCAAGTGCAAATACTGTTTCAAATGGCATTACCGTAAACAATTGTATTTTCGGTACAGGTTGGGGTAATAATGGAAACTTCAATGTCAGAGATGTTCGAACTAACGCTGCAACTATCATCAACACAAACAACAACTTTCGAACTTCGGACCATGTATCATCAGGTAATGATTTGCCCAACATAACGACCCTCACAATATCAGCAGTACAATTATGGCAAGATCCTGCAAATGATAATTTCAAAATAATCAACACATCATTTACAGGCAGAAACAATAGCGGCGATCCCCGCTGGTGGCCGCTATAAAAAATTATTATTGAAAAACTAAAAACGCCGCAGCCTTTTTCACTGCGGCGTTTTTCCCAAAACCTGTTGTTAACGAGAAGCTGCTGCAAAAAATGTTGCAATGAATTTCTATTGAAATGCTTTGCGTAACTGATTAAACAAACAGGATGAAACAGAACAAGTTTATTACTGCACTCGGAGCCGTATTTGCATGCGCTTCCTTTTACGCTTGTGCCCAACAGAAACAAATTACAACTGAAACAGAAACAAGAGCCATTGCTTTCCCCGGTGCCGAAGGTTATGGTAAATACACAACCGGTGGCCGTGGCGGCAAAGTAATGATCGTTACAAACCTCAATGATAATGGCCCCGGCAGTTTACGTGAAGCTGTGGAAGCAAAAGGCAAACGTATTGTTGTGTTTGCTGTATCAGGAACCATTCATCTCGAAAGTAAATTATTTATTAAAGGCGATATAACCATTGCCGGGCAAACAGCGCCCGGTGATGGTATCTGTATTGCTGATCACCCCGTTGGTGTAGCTGGTGACAATGTCATCATCCGTTACATACGTGTACGCATGGGCGATAAATACCAACGACAAAAAGGAATGGTTGATGGAAGCGGTGGCGATGATGCGTTTGGTGCATCAGGCCGCAAACATCTCATCATCGACCATTGTTCTTTCAGCTGGAGTACCGATGAAGTATGTTCTGTTTACAAAGGCGACAGCACTACACTTCAATGGAACATCATTACTGAACCACTCAATTATTCTTATCATTTTGAAACAGGTGATAAAGATTGGGAGCATCATGGTTATGGTGGCATCTGGGGCGGACAACATTTATCTGCCCATCACAATTTGTTTGCGCATTGTGTAAGCCGTAACCCACGTTTCAACGGCGCAAGACTTGGTGCCCATGCAGAGTTTGTTGATTTCCGCAACAATGTGATCTATAACTGGCAACACAATAATGTGTATGGCGGTGAAGGTGGAAAGTACAACATGGTGAACAACTACTATCGTTACGGACCTGTCACTAATAAAAATGTCCGCTACCGCATTGTTAATCCATCAAAGCTTGATAAGCAACCATACGGACAGTTT
>JAACZX010000001.1 GCA_009996555.1 Chitinophagaceae bacterium
ACAGAAGCATACTACAAACTCAGTAAATCCATTGTTCGCAAAATGAGGCGCAGCAATGTACACATTGATCCTACCTATTCGCTTTTAAAAACAGAACTGATGCCATCAGACAGATCGTTGTATGATAAACAGGTAGAGCTGCAAAAAGAAAACCTGCTGCTGCTGAAGAAACAGCGGGTGCCCGTTACTGTTGGTTGCGATAGTTATAATCTTACATCGAAAACGGAGATCGAACATTTTCGTCTGCTGAATATTTACAGTAATCTTGAATTGCTGAAAATGTGGTGCGAAACAACGCCAAGGGCAATTTTCCCCAACAGGAAGATTGCAGCTTTGAAAGAAGGTTATGAAGCCAGCTTTCTTGTACTAAAGCAAAATCCAGTTGAACATTTCGAAGAATTATACAATATCAGCTTTCGTGTAAAACAAGGCACCATACTTTGGTAAGCTGCAGCTTTCAGAAATTGATCAAGGGTAAACACACAGAAATTTTATGTAGTAACTGATCTTATGTAAAGTAAAACATGCAGTCAAAAAAGTATAGTAGCGCCTGATGGTTATCATACAATTCTGTTGCCTGTTGTTATTTTCCTGGCTTTAACTTTGCTGTTTAATTTATTTTATGCAACCGATTCTTATTTATTGTTATGATGCTTATTGCGGCTGGTGTTATGGGTTTAGTCCTGTGATCAAAAAAATTGCAGAAACATACAAGGGTAAACTTGAGTGCGAAGTATTGAGCGGCGGAATGATCATGCCGGAAAATCCGGTACATATTGGCGCAACAGCTGGATACATAAAGGAAGCATACAAAACTGTTGAAGAGCATACAGGAATAAAGTTTGGTGAAGATTATCTCTGGCACATCAATCATCCGGAAGAAAGCGATTGGTTTCCTTCTTCTGAAAAGCCGGCTATTGCGATGTGTATTTTCAAAGAGTTGTTTCCAACACTGCAGGTGCAGTTTGCTTCGGACCTGCAATACAGTCTGCATTACGAAGGGCGTGATCTTACAGACAACGAAGCATACCGTCATTTACTGGAGAAGTATAATATTGATGCAGATGATTTTTATACAAAATTGAAATCGGAAGAGTATAAAGAGCGTGCTCATTACGAGTTTCAATTGTGCAAGCAATTACAGGTAACAGGTTTTCCGCAGGTGTTGATGCAAACAACAGAATCAAAATTTCACCTGCTTGCACGTGGCTTTACCGATTATGAAACACTTGCAAAACGTGTTGATCTTGTTTTAACCGAAATGGAAAATCATTCATATAACTAACTGAACATTCAATTATGATCCTTACTGTAACCCTTAATCCCTGCATTGATAAAAGTTCACAGGCAGAAAAATTAAAACCTGAAAGCAAGCTCCGCTGTACCGAAGTGGTGAATGAACCCGGAGGCGGCGGTATTAATGTAAGCAAAGCATTGAAGCGATTGAAAACAGCATCGGTTGCATTGTTTCCTGCAGGCGGACATAATGGAGATATGTTGTGTTCTTTGCTGCGTGAAGAAGAACTGGAATTCCATGCAGTAGATACAAAAGTGGAAACAAGAGAAAACTGGATCATTCTTGAAACTTCTACTGTTAATCAATACCGCTTTACATTTCCCGGAAGAGAAGTGCAGGAAGACACGATCAAAATACTCATCGACCAGATAAGAAATTTCACTCCTTCTTATGTTATTGCAAGCGGAAGTTTACCTCCCGGTCTGCCCGATTATTTTTATGGACTGATTGTAAAGAATGCAAAAGCTGTGGGTGCAAAATGTATTGTAGATACAAGCGGTCCTGCATTACAGGCATTGCAGGGAAAAGGTGCTTATCTCATCAAACCAAATATTGGTGAGTTGTGTAAAATGCTGAATGTAGATTGGCTGGATAAAGACGAAGTACCCGACGCAGCACAGCAAGCGATTCGTGATGGATTTGCAGAATTAATTGCAGTGAGTATGGGGCCCGATGGTGCATGGATCATTAGCAGCCATGAAAAACATTTTGCTGCTGCACCAAAAGTAGAGAAACGAAGTACTGTGGGTGCAGGCGATAGTATGGTGGCCGGTATGACGTATATGCTGCAGCAAAACCGTTCACTAAAAGAAGTGATTGCATTTGGTGTATCATGCGGCAGTGCTGCAACCATGAACGAAGGCACACAGCTGTTTAAAAAGGAAGATGCAGAGCGCCTTTTTACAGGCATGAGTTGATCTTTATCCGCTTTATTTCCGGCTTCATCTTATTTCTTCTTGCAGGCAAAAAGTAAACTGCGTACTTTATTGTTCCTAAACAATAAACAAATGAAACAGATTGCTTATTTACTTTTTCTGGTTGCTTTTGCAGCCTGTAACAACGAAACAAAAACTGAGGCAACTGCAACAGATACTCCTGCAACAGCCACTACTACTGAAACTCCGCCAATGGATTCGGCTGCAATGGCGAAAGCCTGGCAGGATTTTGCAACACCCGGCGATATGCACAAATGGATGGCCAGCCATGCCGGTACATGGGAAGCAGAAATTTCTTCCTGGTCTTCCGGGCCCGAACCGACAAAATCAAAAGCCACCGAAGTTGTAAAAATGACGTTGAATGGATTGTACCAAATTGCCAACATGAACGGAACAATGATGGGGATGCCTTTTGAAGGGCAAAGCACATTGGCTTATGATAATGCCAAAAAACAATTTGCACTTACATGGATTGATAATATGGGCTCTGGTCTTTTAATGATGACCGGGCAGTATGATGCAGCAACAAAAACACTCAACCTCAAAGGCACACAAACCGATCCGTCAACAGCTAAAGACATGAATGTGCGGCAGGAACAAAAGTTTATAGATGATGATACATACACACTTACTATGTATGGCGATGGACCCGATGGAAAGGAAATGAAATTTATGGAAGGAACGTTCAAACGTGTAAAAAAATAGTCAACCATTAGCCTTATGTACAGCCTCTTGCCATGCAAGGGGCTTTTTTATATTTTTAGAAAAACAATCAACATGCTCACTACCCGCATCATCAACCCGAAAATGATCATTCAGTTTGCCTGGCGTCTGCAGGCTGTTTGCATCATCATCAGCGGACTTGTGTTTTTTATTCATGATTTCATGCACATTAAATCAATAGCCATTCCGTTTTTGCCAGTTGCTACAATTGGCACTGCTGTTGCTTTTTATGTGGGCTTTAAAAACAATTCGGCGTATGATCGTTTATGGGAAGCACGCAGGGTATGGGGCAGTATTACCAATGTAACACGCATGTGGGGAGCAATGGTAATGGATGTAGTAGCATCAAGAGATAACGGATCAGCAGAAGCGTATGCTGTAAAAAAAGAATTTTTGTACCGGCATCTGGCATGGTTGAACATGCTGCGTTTGCAGTTGCGCCGTAATCCTGTGTTTAAAGAGACGTGGTATGTACGTTCGCCAAAGATGCAGGTTGTGAAAGATCTGTTTGGCGAAAACAAATTTGAACCACAGGCAGAAGAAGTGATGCGTATTTTTTTAAGTGATGAAGAAAAAAAGTTGTTTGAAGGGAAAGCGAATATAGCAGCAGCTATTATGAAGCGGCAGAATGAAGAGCTGATACAGATCAAAAATAAAGGCTGGCTCGACGAACTGGAGCACAGCGATATGGGAAAGTTAGTACTTGAGTTTTACAATCAGCAAGGCGCATCGGAACGTATCAAGAGTTTTCCATTTCCAAGGCAGTATGCAAGTTTCAGTACCGTGTTTGTGTTTATTTTTATTTTTCTGCTTCCGTTTTCAATTATTGGTGAATTGGCAAAACTGAATGCGAATATTAACTGGCTGGTGATTCCGTTTACGATGCTTATTGCATGGGTGTTTGCCGTAATGGAGCAGATTGGCGATGCAAGTGAGAACCCGTTTGATAATGGCATCAATGATATTCCTATGACAGCTATCTGCCGCAATCTTGAAATTGAATTGCGTGAAATGCTGGGCGAAAAAGAATTGCCGCCACGTATTGAGCCTGTGCAGGGAATATTGATGTGATAAAACAATAGAGTCACTGATGACACGGATTGAAAAGATTTCCGCAGATTTTTCTAAAGTAAATTATCACTCATAGTAGAACAGCCGCCTTAAGAAAGGCGGCTGTTCTGTATTTTATCCGTGTTTATCAGTAGTATCTGCGTCATCAGCGACTCTATCACATTATCACAAACCTTTCCACTCAGGCATTCTACCCGGTGTATAAGGTGCACCGTTCTTTTCTAAAATACTTTCAATGCGTTTTACTTCTTCGGCAATTGCTTTCAGTTCGTTGTAAACAGGCGTAAACTGTTTGGCAGCAATCTGGTAATTGTTTATTTGTGTTTGCGTTGGTGCAGCTGTTGTATTCCACAACGATCCGGTAATGTAACCGATACGACCATTTACCGAAGGCGAAGTTTCAAATTCCCTTCTTGCCAGTGATGCATCACCATTCATTTGGCGGTTCACAGCAAGCAAACGTTTCTCTACATTTTGTAATGCAGTTGACAGATCAAGCGATTGCTTGGGTGTTTCGATAATAGCCTGTTTCATGTAACGCACTTTGTTTACCAACTCAGCACGGTATTGATCTGTTGCTGCTACCACACGACTCAGCTCTGCAATCTTCTTACAAAAATCATCCAATGCTTTCTTATCGGTTGCAGGAAGTGTTGCTGCATTCAAGGCCATTGCTTTGAATGTTTGCGGAGCAGTTAAATCGCTGTAGATGCCATCTTCAAATTTGCTGAGTGAAACTTTGTATGTGCCGGGCAATGCAAAATAGCCTTGATCGGGTGAGCTGAATGCAAACGATTCATCAAATGGTGTAAAGTCAATTGGTCCGAAAGGGGAAGTGCGGAAATCCCACACAATACGTTTCAAACCTTTTTTAGCAGGTGCTTTTAAACGGCGCACAACATTACCAGCTTCATCTGTTACGGTAAACAGTAAATGCGGTGCAGGTTGTTCATCTTCCAACCGTAATGAATCAGCCGATGGATAGGTTGGCGCTTCACCTTTCTTTATTTTCTCAGCTTCAGCTGCTCTGCGTTTTTCTTTGATGGTTTTTATATCATCTTTCAGATAATACGTAAACACTGCACCCACTTTTGGATTAGGCGTAGTAAAGAAACTTTCACCCTGGAAACCTTTGCCTCTTACTCCCAACGGTTGCGATTCAATAAACATCCACGCATCTTTCACCGGGAATATCACAGCAGGTTTATCCAGGTCTTCTCTTTTCAAATGACGCAGCGGCGTGTAATCATCGAGCACATAAAAACCACGACCAAATGTTGCAAGAATAAGATCGTTTTCTCTTTTCTGTATTTCAAGATCTTTCACGGCAATGGTTGGGAGGTTGCCTTTCATTTGCACCCATTTGTTACCCCCGTCAATGGTTACGAACAAACCAAACTCCGTTCCCGCAAAAAGCAGGTCTTTGTTTATATGATCTTCTGCAATGGTATATGCTGTTCCTCTTTCGGGTAAGTTGTTGGTGATGGCTTTCCACGATTTACCGCCATCGTTTGTTTTATAAACATACGGATGAAAATCGCCATAGCGATGATGATTGAATGTTACATACGCCACATTCTTATCGTGTTGTGAGGTGATGATGTGATTGACATAAGTGCGTTCAGGTACACCAGCAATGTTGTCGATCTTCATCCAGTTGGCTCCACCGTCGTTTGTTACCTGTATCAAACCATCATCAGTACCAACATAAATGGTATTCTCATCAAACTTCGATTCAGCAATAGTGGTGATGTTACCATAAATATCTGTTGAGCCATTTTTTGCAACAGCATCCATACTCCACACTTTACCCATCACCGGTAATTTATTACGATCAATTTGTCTGGTAAGATCAGGGCTGATCACTTTCCATGTATTGCCCCGGTCATCGGTACGGAACACTTTATTGGCAGCATGGTAAAGACGCTTGTTATCATACTTCGAAATCACCAACGGCGCATCCCAGTTCCACCGGTATGCTTCACCTTCAGGTTCCTGCGCCTGGATAAATAAAAACTCACCACTTTTTTTATCGTAACGTGTTACTGCTCCATACTGTGCCTGTGAAAAAACAATATCAGGATTTGTCTGATCGATCTGCGATTCATAACCATCACCAAGGCTGGTGAAGTACCAGTCTGAATTCATGATGCCATTTGCACTCAGCGTTCGTGATGGACCACCCATACTGAAGTTATCCTGTGTGCCGCCATGAATATGATAAAACGGAAATGCATTATCTGTTGCTGCTTTGTAAAACTGTGTTACCGGAAGATTGGCTTTGAAATTCCAGTTGCTTCCTTCATCATAACTTTCATACACGCCACCATCGCAGCCAACCAGATAATGATCGGTATTATTTGGATCGATCCAGATTACATGGTTATCGATATGCTTGTTCTTTTCGCCAAGAATAGAAAAACTCTTACCGCCATCTTTACTTACACCCATGTACACATTGATCACAAAAACTTTGTTAACGTCTTTTGGATCACAAAATATTTTCTGGTAGTAGTTGCCTGATGTAGCATAACCGCTTTGCTTTTCCCAGCTTGCACCACGGTCGGTGCTTTTAAACACACCACCTTTTCCTTCGGGTGCTTCCACAACACAATACAATACATCGGGATTAACAGGTGAATAGTTTAAACCAATTCTGCCAATCTCGCCACCGGGTAAGCCATTCATCATCTTATTCCAGGTAGCACCACCGTCTGTACTTTTATACAATGCCGATTCTGGTCCGCCACCAATATAAGTAAACACTTTCCGCTGACGTTGATGTGCTGCTGCATACACAATGTTGGGATGGCGTGGATCAACCATCACTTCATTAAAACCTGTGTGTTCACTTACATTCAACACCTGTTTCCATGTTTTACCGCCATCGGTTGTTTTATAAATACCACGTTCGCCGCCGCTGTTCCAAACAGGGCCATACGCTGCCACATACACCACATCACTGTTTTTCGGATCAATCGCAATGCGGCCAACATGTTCCGAATTTTTCAACCCAACATTCTTCCAACGCTTACCGCCATCTTCACTTTTGTAAACACCATCGCCATAACCAACCACACGCTGATTATTATTTTCACCACTGCCAACCCACACCACATTTGTGTTTGTGGGATCAATACTTACACAACCAATCGAAAAAGAACCTTCACCATCAAAAATGGGCGAGTAGGTAATACCTGCATTGTTTGTTTTCCAAACACCACCTGCTGCCGATGCAACATAATATTCGCTTGTGTTGTTGGGATTAACAGCAATATCTGCAATACGCCCCGAAGTAATAGCAGGACCAACACTGCGGAACTGCAAACCGCCAATTAAGCCAGTATTGAAAACATCTTTGGGTTCTTCCTTTGCAGGGGTTGCTGTTTTCTTTTGTGCCTGCAGTGTACATACTGAAACAATCAGCAAACAAGTGCTGAAAAATTTGAAAGCGCTCATAACAGTTGTTTTGAAAATGGATAAGAAAGGTAGTAAAAAAGTTGACCGTGTGGATGATCAACTTTTCCATTGACAGCATGAAACAGCCACTAGAATAATTTTTCGTTTGGCGGTTTAATACCCACTAAACGGATATAGATGGTTGTTTGCCCACGATGATGTGTTTGATGTTCGAATGCTTTGTTTAACCAAACCAAACGGGAGAAACTGAAATTGCCCCTGCCTGATGGTTCGAGTAATTTGCTTGCATCCATGTTACGGATACTTTCAATGGCGTAATCATAACTCGTCATTACATAATACGTCACAGAATCGGCCGACTGTGCAGCGGGACGTTGCTCAAGCCCTTGTCCAAAAGAAATACGTTGGGCACCCGTTCCATTTGCAATAAACCCGGTAATGCCTTGCGAAAGATGCAGCATTTGCTGAGCAAATGTGCGGATGCTGTCCTGTGCACGAAAACTGTATTTATCTTTTGGCATTGCGTCAAGGTATTCTTTCGTGTAAGCTTTTGCCCGTTCCCAATCTTTAATATAATATGCTTTGATTGAATCAGCCAGTTGTGCTTTAACGCCTGCAACAGCAATCAATAAGAGTGCAAGCATGAATATTTGTTTTCGCATTGTGTTTTGGTTTATGGTGGTGAATAAGCAGTTCTTTTTTGTATTGGAAGCATCAGGTTTGTTCATCAGTATGCAACACCGGCTGGCCAAACTGTAAGAGGTAACCATTGATATCAAACACCGCAAACTCACGCATGCCAAACTCAAATGTTTCAATAGGGTAACAAATTTTGCATTTGTCCTTCAGTTTTTCCCACCACGCATCGGCATCGTTCGTATTCATATAAAATGAACCGGTGAATTGAGGTTCAGTAAATGGCATATGATCGTTTTGTGCAGCCAGCATTATATCAGCGCCATTCAGTTGAACTCTTGCAAAACCATGCGCAGGAACAAAATCGGTACAGGTAAAGCCAAGTGTTTGCACATACCAATCTACCGTTTCCTGTAAACGATGTGTGCGCATGAGTGGAGTAAGTGTATTCAGGTTCATACTAATCACATTTATTCACTGCTACAGCATAAGACACCACTTTCGCCAGCATGATCTTGTTTTTTACAGCAGGATCATCCTGCATAAATTGCTGTGCTTCTTTTTCATCCTTTGCATAAAAGATCACCAGGCCCATCATACCGGGATCGCTTGTTTCCAGCTGTGTTCGACCGGCAAGTATTACAACGCCCTCAGCTTTTAATTTAACGAGTCGCTGAAAATGTTCGCCAACAATGGCCTCGTCTGCCTTGCTCCAGTTTTTTTCTTCTTTATATTTTTCCGTGAGTGTAAGTATACCCAGCCATTGCGGCGTTTTTGTTTTCTCCTGTGCACAAAGTTGTATTGTAAATAAGAAGCAAATGAGTGTAAGAAGTTGTTTCATATTTCTTTTTTATCGTTTTAATTTTTGTTCGTACAAACTGATCCATTCATCGGCAGACATTTTACCGGCCAGTTCACCAATCAATTCAAATGGAATATCCTCGGTTTTTTTGTAACGGATACAGCTTTTGCCCATATCTAATTTCTTCGGTGAAGCTTTTGCATGCGCCGCCGTAAACCATTTCAGCAATTCGGGGCTTGAGTAAATGCCCATGTGATAAACGGCAATAAAGTTTTTTTGCGATGCAATGCCCATAAACGGCAAAGGGTCTTTTGGATTGCAATGATAACCTGCAGGGTATTTTGAATGCGGTACACAATAGCCCAGCATACCATACCCCATCGCTTCTTTAAAGCCGGACGAGAGGTTTTTTTTGATCACGGCTCTTAGTTTCTTAAAAGCGGCCTGCCGTTCTGCTGGCATTTCGGCAATATAATCTGCGGCAGATGTTGCTGAGGATTGCATGTGTATGTTGATTTGTTTGGGTTTACAAATTAAGGTTTTACAGGTAAGCTGCGGACCATGCCTATAGAATTTATACTACAAGAAAACTATTAAAAACAAGTACAAGCTAATACGCAAAGGTTCTATTGTAATCGGCTTCCGGCTGTTGTTACTTTGTGTCATCAACGGTGATAATAAAGACAGCGAAAAACCAAATATAAATGAATTGATCCCGATGAAAAACTGTTTACCCTTGTAGCCAACAACAACCAATTCCTATTTGAAGATCCGATTTTAACCAGTTCCCTGTTTACCCAAAACCCACAATAAAACCAGAGTTTAAAAGGTCGTTTACCCTATACCACATTACCAAGTCCTGTAAGAAAACCATTTCAATCCGTACCAATGAAGCCATAGTTTCCGGATGTTCCTGATGATGATAAACCAGTTCTACGAAACTATTTTTCCCCTGAAACCTGAATTCCAACAATAGCTGATCGTTTCTACGATGAGCTTTTTTGTTTTTAGAAACTCAGTATTCTGAAAAACTCCGGCCAAGGCCCCAGCTCTTCTTTATACTGTTTGGCCATTACCCTTGTGATCTGTGCAAGATGGGTAAGGTCGTGCACCACCCAGGTTGATAAAAGATTCCGCAAGGTTACTTCGCCCAAAACCGGATGCTTTCCTTTACGCTCAAGATCCTGTTCCGTTAGCGTAAGGTTTTTCAACCATCGGGTATTTTCAGCCCGTACGGTTTCAAACTCATCCAGTAATTGTTGTAATGTTTTGTCTTTGCTTTCTTCGTACTGCGCAAAGCGGTCGTAAGGCGCAAAGGGTTTTGCTGTGCCATGCTCCAGAATCAGTTTTGCCCGCACAACCCAATCTGTCCGCTCTCCGTGAATAAGATGGCCCACCACATCGTACGGCGAAAAAGTATCAGGACCTTCGTTATTCATTACCCAATCAGCAGCAATATTTGCAAGCAGGGTTTTTAAAACAGCTGGTGTTCGTTCAAGAATTTCAATTGCCTGTTCTTTATTGTACTTCATTTCTTTTTAGCTGCTTTCTTTTTCTTACTTGATTTTGCAATTTTATTATAGTCCAGCGCCAGCTGTACCCAGTAATCCAATTGCTTTTTTGTTTTCAATACATCATCGCTTATAAAGTAATAACCTTTCATATCCCTGCCTTTCATTTGCATGGCCTTGCAGCCCGGCATTTCCTGTACTGTTTCATCCAATGCAGGATCAATACGCACCATTATTTCATCAGTGTGTACTGCCACACACATCTTATCATCCACCATAAAACACAGGCCTTTAAAAATTTCCTTCTCTTCTGAAATGGTATGTGTCTGTTCTACCAGGTCACGAACCCGTTGTGCCAGTTTTTCGTCGTAAGCCATTGTTTGTTTTTATGAATTGATGACATGCCGGATATGTTCATTTTTATTCCGCAGATCAATGCCTCCTTCAAACATCGATTTCATGTTGGCCAGATAAAACGTCCAGCCTCCATGACAGCCAACATGGTATTGTTGTTTTGATTTTTCATCAAGGGGAATATTATCCTGCAGCAGTTCCACCATCATTTCATCCTGCTCAGGATAAATACGAACACTGCAATTACCTGCATTACCAAAACGGAATTTGAAAAAATCGGTTCCGTTGCAATCAAGTATTTCACCGGTTTCAGTTACATCATCACTATAGCCATGCCAGCGCCAGACATAATTGTCGCCGGGCTGTGCCAATTCTGTATTGCTACGTACTACTCCATCGGATGTGCTGTATTCAGCAAAACGCAGAAACCAGTATTCCATACCTGCTCTTGTTGCCCATGCATGATAAATTTGTTCTGCTGATGTTTCTTTAATGCTGATGCGAACAGTAAACCTGCTCCAGTCAATTACAGACATGATCAACTTTTTTTACGTGAATAATAGAAGTTTGATTTTTTCACTGGAATAGTTGTACCGTCATCAATTACTGCATGAATAGAATCGGCGTTAACCAATGTGTAACTGATGCGTTTTGGAAAATCATGCTGCGGGTTTTCCGCAACAAAGCCTGTGCTGCTGTGCGAAGTGATCTTAAATGGCACAGGCTGCTCTCCGTTCTGACTCCTTACTGCAGGGATGTAGTAATACTGGCCATTGCGGTATGCCAGCTCAATTTTTTCCAGTGGCAGTTCAGTTCCGTCAGCCCGTGTTATAACACTTTCGCCTGCAAGTGTGCTGTCGTTAGCAATGGCCCATTTTTCTGTAATAATGCCCCGCCTTGTTTGCATTTGCCATGAACCCTTTAGCCAGTGAAATGTTTTTAACGGTCTGTTCACTACGGTTGATTCTGTAACAAAACTGCAAACAGTAAGCAACAGTAGAACTGCAATGCTGTTCTTGTTCATACACAATTATTGTCTGTATTTCTCCGGTATGTTATGCAATGCAATGCGGTTGCCTTCGGTATCTGAGAACACAGCCATATCGCCATATTCATCAGAAATAACAGTTTTCGGAACAAGCACTTTACCCCCGGCAGGTTCTACACGATCAAGAAAGATCTGTACATCAGGATTGCCGTTGAGGTAAATCAACGGACCATCAGTAGCCGAAGGTTTGTAAAAGCCGGTACTTTCCTGTACCAGTGTGCCACCAATTCCTTTCATAGGATCATCAATGGGGAACATCCGCATTTTTGTTCCCTGGAAATCCAGTGCCTGCATTTGAAACTGAAAAACAGCTTCATAAAATTTTTGTGCACGGTCGATGTCGGTTGCCGGTATTTCAAACCAGCTGATAGCATTATCCATAATGTAGGTTTTAATTTTATAATGTTTCCTTGTTTCTTTTCATCCTTTGTTTGAAAATACTCCTTTCATTCTTTCGCCTCCTTACTACCAATGTTTGCATGATGCAGGAATGTAAGTCATCTTGCATTGTATGGCAGATAGGTTTCACTGCGTTGTTTACTTAAAGTTCCGAAATAGCACAGAAGAATTTACTCCGTTCATCACATGCGTTAAAAGCGTAATAAGGATTAATAACCATATTGACAGCAAACATTCATACCGGCCACCAGCCGATAGTATATGTTTACTTTTTTGTGGACGTCAGCCCTTAACTTTGCGGTTTAAATCATCGGTATGAAAAAGCGGGTCTGTCTGGTTGCTGTTTTATTGATAGTGTTCCTGTTTGCAGGTGTTGATGCGGAGGCACAATGTTCCATTTGTACGAAAACAGCATCACAATTAGGTGAAAAACCAGCCAAAGCCCTGAACGGAGCCATCCTTTACCTGATGATGTCCCCGCTGCTTATTATCGGATTCATTTGGTGGCGCTGGTGGAAGACACAGAAGAACGTAGAGCAGGCATAACCTGCAGATTACCCTCTTATTAGTAATTAGCAAATATTTCTGGCAGGAACAATAGTCCACCGCCAATCCTTATTGCTGTTAGCTTTCCCGATAAATCCCTATTTTTGAGGGAATTGACCTGTGGTAAAGGATTTGAGAAAAGAATGGGTCAAGAGTGAAGGAAGGATTTGAGCGTGAGCTTCTGAATTGCTGATCGTCTTTTGTTGCGTCGCACTTGTGTACTGCATTGCCTGTTTTGGCAGCGCCTTTCATATATCTATCTAAAGTTTGGCTTTAACGCTGCATAGCGAACAAAGCGTACAAGTGAGTGACACAACCAAGCATCATCTGCATTCTTCAGCTTGCCCCATTCTCTCTTTCTTATTTATTAACGATTAATCTCTCATTATAATGAGTTGTACAACATGTAGTACGGGTAAACCCGGCGGTTGCAAAAGCAACGGTGGCTGCAGCACGGGTGGTTGTAACCGCCTGAACGTGCACGACTGGCTGGCCAACCTTCCGTTTAGTGACCCCGACAGTGATTGCCGGGTTATAGAAGTAACTTTTAATAATGGCAGCCGGAAAGAATTTTATCGTAACAATACCCTGCAAACTTTTATAAAAGGTGACATGGTTACCGTGGAAGGTGTGAGTGGTTTTGATGTGGGCATGGTAAACCTGAGTGGTGAGCTGGTGCGTTTGCAAATGAAGAAAAAGGGTGTGAAAGAAGATAACCCCGAGATCAAAAAGATCATGCGCAGGGCCAATGATATGGATCTGCAGAAATGGAAAGAAAGCAAGGAACGTGAAAAACCATCGCTGGTTCGTGCAAGAGCTATCATTATTCAGCTGAAGCTGGATATGAAGTTGATTGAAGTGGAATTCCAGGCCGATGGACGTAAAGCAACTTTTTATTATACCGCTGAAGACCGTGTTGATTTTCGTGAGCTGATCAAGATCTATGCAGGTGAGTTTAAGATAAAAGTGGAGATGAAGCAGATCGGCATAAGACAGGAAGCAGCGAAAATTGGCGGTATTGGCAGTTGCGGCAGAGAGTTATGCTGCAGCAGCTGGCTCAGCGATTTCAAGAGTGTAACCACTACCATTGCCCGTTACCAGAACCTCACCATTAATCAAACAAAACTGAGCGGACAATGTGGCCGTTTGAAATGTTGTTTGAATTATGAGCTGGATACTTACCTGGATGCATTGCAGCATTTTCCGAACAATGCAGATACGTTGGAACTTACACGTGGCACTGCACAGCTGATCAAAAAAGATATTTTCAAAAACCTGATGTGGTATGTGTTGCCCGACAGCAACAAACAATATCCTGTGCCGATTGAACGGGTAAAAGAGATCAGGTTTATGAATGTGAAAGGCCAACGCCCTGATGAGTTAGGCGCTATTGAACTTTCGCCTGCAAAAGCAGAAGAGAAAGAACATGCACATGTGGAGCTGGTGGGCCAGATCAGTTTACGTACACTGGAGCGCAACAGCAAAAAACGGAAAGACAAAGAACGTTCGCAGCAACAGCGCCAACAGGGTGGCCAGCAACAAGGTGGTGGACAAGGTCAGCAACGTGGTCCGCAACAGCAAAGACCACAGCAGCAGAACCGTCCGCAGCAAGGCCAGGGCAACCAGCAAAATAAACAAGGTGGCGGGCAGGGACAGCAACGTGGTCCACAACAGCAAAAGCCGCAGCAGCAGAACAGACCACCGCAACAACAACGTGGTCCGCAGCAACAGCGTCCGCCGCAAAACAAACCACAACAACCGCAACAAAACAGGCCGCAGATAGAGAAGAAAAAAGATCAGCCGCCGCAAAATGATAATGCATAAACAAACAAACCCCGACGAAAGTTGGGGTTTTGTTTTAACCAAACATCAGCATGATTGTCTTTGAATTTGTAATCAACCGCATTAAACATTTCGTAACTTACTACAATGCCCCGCTGGATGAAACGTTCCTTCATGATTCTCGGAATAATATTGCTGCTCTGGCTTGTGCTTGCACAAAGCTGTATGAAAATGCGCATCAGCGACAGTAAGGCCAAAGAAAAATTTGCCGCACAAGATGTTGTTTTAAAAACGCCGGTTATAACCATTAATGGATTTCCGTTGCACTATGCACAAACCGGCAGCGATACATTACCCACTTTAGTATTTGTGCATGGCACACCGGGCAGCTGGGATGCGTTTGCATCTTACCTGCGCAACAAAGAATTGCTGCAGCATTACAGAATTATTTCCATCGACAGGCCAGGTTTTGGTTACAGCGATTTTGGCAATGCCATGAATCTTGCTGCGCAAACAAACATCATCAGTGCGTGGATGGATTCTGTAACCAACAATAAGCCCATGATCCTGATCGGCCATAGTATGGGCGGGCCATTGATCATAAAACTTGCAGCAGCCCGTCCGCAATACACAAAAGCATTGGTGATACTTGCAGGATCGCAAGATCCTGCTGCAGAGAAACCTGAAAAGTGGCGGCCCGTTTTATTTAAAACACCACTGAATTATTTTGTGCCCGGTGCTTTGCGGCCAAGCAACGAAGAGATGTGGTACTTAAAAACTGATCTTAAACAGATGCAACCGGATTATGAAAAAATCACCTGCCCGGTTTACATTCTTCATGGAACAAAAGACATGCTGGTACCTTACAGCAATGTTGCTTACACACAAAAGATGCTCACAAAAACCGATTCAGTTTTTGTAACTACGTTTGAAAAAGAAAATCATTTTATCGTTTGGACGAGAGAGAAAGAAATTGTGGAGTTATTGATGAAGATGAAGTAGGGTCGGGACGCTTGAGCGGCCTGAACCGTAGTCCAAAAAATATTATTCACTCGTTGAGATCGCACAAAGCGATCGACTATTATTTATTCAACAACACTTTATAAATCGCATCCTGCACCTTTCCTCTCACATTCAGCGTTAACAACTTTGTATTCGTTCCACCTTCAGGATAAACACGATTGCTTAAGAAAATATACACGATCTTATTTTCCGGATCGGCCCATACACCTGTACCTGTATAGCCAGTATGACCGAATGTGGAAGGCGAAACAAGCAAGGCCGGATAAGGTTCTTTGCGTGTGGCATTGTCTTTCTCCGGTTTATCAAAACCTAAACCACGGCGACTGATATCACTGCCATACGCAATAAACTTTTGTACTGTTTCCGGTTTAAAGAATTGTTGCTTTCCAATGCTGCCTCCATTGTTGAGCATTTGCAGGATCATTCCCAATTCGTATGCTGTACTGAACAATCCTGCATGGCCTGCAATGCCGCCAAACATGGCTGCACCGGGATCATGCACATCGCCACGTAACAACTGGCGACGAAATTGCACTTCACGTTCCGTTGGTACAATACGATTGATGGGCAAATAATTCAGGGGTTGAAAACCGGTGGCTCCTAACTGCAATGGCTGGTAAAATGTTTTGCGCACATATTCATCCAGCGTCATGCCCGAAAGTTGCTCAATGATCTTTCCAAGAAAAATAAAATCATTATCGCTGTACACATATTTTCCATTCGGGCCCATTTCACTTTGCAGGATACGTTGGAACATAGTATCAACCCAATCGTTACGCATATAAAATGTGTCGGCCACCCGCACATTGTATTCTTCACTTGGACCATTTGCATATAATTGTGCCGATGGAATACCGCTGTTGGTATCAATCGTTTCTCTGAAAAAAGGTATCCACGATTTTAATCCTGCCTGGTGCAGCAGAATATCTTCGATCAACAGATCCTGTTTGTTTGTTCCGTTAACCCAAGGCAGGTAATCGCCTAATCTTTTTTTCAGATCAAGTTTTCCTTCTTCATACAACTTCATTACGGAAATGGTGGTAGCACAGATTTTTGTTACCGAAGCCATATCAAATACCGATTCGGTTGTCATTGGTTCCTGTTGATCGTATGTATAAGAACCGTATGCTTTTTCAAAAACAACAGCACCATCTTTCACTGCCATGATCACACAACCCGGAAATGCTTTTTTCTCAATGGCATCTGCCACAATTGAATCAACCGTGGTAAATTTTTCTGCAGCAATTTTGTGATAAGGTAAAACTGCTTTGTCGGGAAGTAAAAAACTAAGACCTGTACCGTACGTTAACTGCTCACAAACCGTAACAGGTAGTTTGCCGACAGGCGCCTGTGCTCCGTTCAGCACATCAAACGTAGCAAGCTGTGTATAGCTGTCATCTTCATAAGCCACTACTGCCTGTTTTACATTGCAGAAGTTTTTCATGGCATAAGGATTACCAAACAGCAATAACGCTGATTGTGGTAATTGCAGCAATTCATCAGCCAGTTGCAATGCAGGCTTACTGATGCCGAAATTATTCTGTGGCCGGCGGCTGTAATTATGCAATCCCACTATCACATGACTGTAATTATGTTTGATCAGTTCAACCAATGATAAAATACGTCCGGCATCATTTTTATACGAAAAGAAAAACACATCAGCCTTCAGTTCGTCTTTCATTTTTTTGGTGATAACATTATCGGCTGTAATACCAATTGCCACATACGCTATTTTCTTTTCAGTACCTGTTACTTTACTTACAAACGATAATGCCGCAGTAGATAATGGCAGCATCTGCTGCTCATTACGTAAAAGTGTAACTGTTTTTTGTGCAAGTAATTTTCTGAAAGCATCGGTTTTTGCATTAAGGTCGTTTGCAAGATTATTTATGTCGATTGGTTTTAACTCTGCCAATCCGTGTAAATATTTTGCCATCAGTACACGGTGTACACGACTGTTGAGATCATCCCAACTCAGCTTTTTCTTTTTGATGGCTGTTTTAATTTTTTTAATGGCCGCAGGAATATCAGAAGGCAAACACAGCAGGTCATTCCCGGCAATAAGCGATTGCACACTTGCTTCTCCATCAGGATAAAACTTTTTCACACCCTGCATCTCCAGTGCATCGGTAAACGTAATGCCTTTGTACTGCATTTCTTCACGCAATAGTTTTGTTACGTTGTTATACGATAAAGAAGTTGCCCTGTTCTTTGTATTATCAATGGCAGGGATATACAAATGCCCGATCATAACACTACCCACGCCACGTTCAAACAACTCACGAAATGGGTATAACTCTAATGAATCGAGTTGTGGTTTTGTTTTATTGATGATGGGCAGATCGTAGTGACTGTCCGTCTCCGTATCACCATGACCTGGAAAATGTTTGGCACAAGCCATTACGCCCATATCCTGCATACCCTTTGTTACCTGCACACCAAACAATGCCACTTTATACCTGTCCTCACCAAAAGAACGATCATTGATAACCGGGTTGTTTGGATTATTATTCACATCAACCACAGGCGCAAAGTTTACCTGTATGCCCATGCGTTTACATTGCTCGCCCAAAATCTTTCCATATTCGTATGCCATTGATGCATCCTGCGATGCGCCAAGCATTAATTGCCTTGGCAGCGAAATAACACTATCTAACCGCATACCCAAACCCCACTCGCCATCAATGGTAATCATCAACGGTGTTTTGGCAATGCTTTGATAAAAGTTTGTGAGATTGGCCTGGCGTACAGGACCGCCCTGGAAAAAACAAAGTCCGCCAACATTGTATTTTGTAATAAGATCAGTAACCTGCTGCACATGTGCTGCACCAAGATTACTGTGTGCACGGATGATCATGAGTTGGGCGATCTTTTGATCTTTGCTCAGTGTTGTCATCACACTATCTGCCCACTTTTTCGCTTTTTCCTCTTTTGTTTGTGCTGTTAAAGCAAACTGAATGATAGCAAACGAGAGTACCAGGGTTAATTTTTTCATGAACGTTTTCTGCTTTTTCAATCTGGCTAAAGGTAACGAATTATCCTTCGACGGTTGGCTGAAGTAACTTAAATTTGCCGTTTCAACACAAAGGATTTTACGTGCCGGATATCATTCAATTATTACCCGATCATATTGCCAACCAGATCGCTGCTGGTGAAGTAATTCAACGACCTGCCAGTGCGGTAAAGGAATTACTGGAAAATGCAGTTGATGCAGGTGCAACAGAAATTCAACTCATCGTTAACGATGCAGGCAAGCAGCTGTTGCAGGTAATTGATAACGGGGGCGGCATGAGCGAAACCGATGCACGCATGGCATTTGAACGCCACGCCACTTCCAAGATCAAAGAAATTGATGATCTCTTCCGCATTAAAACCATGGGCTTTCGTGGCGAAGCATTGGCATCTATTGCTGCTGTTGCACAGGTGGAAGTGAAAACCAAACGTGCAGAAGATAGTGCCGGTACTTATATTGAAATTGAAAACAGTGTTGTGAAAAAGCAGGAGCCGGTTGCTGCGGTGAATGGCACCAGCATTGCTATGAAAAATTTATTCTTCAATGTTCCTGCACGAAGAAATTTCTTAAAGAGTAATGCTGCTGAAATGCGACACATTGTTGATGAGTTCATTCGTGTGAGCATGGCTTATCCTGATATTTTCTTTTCACTGAGTGCAAATGGTCAGCAGATGTTTCACCTTGACAGGGGAACATTAAAGCAACGTATTGTACAGTTGCTCGGCAATCAATACAATGCCAAACTTGTTTCGGTTGAAGAGCAAACCGATTACATGAATATTTATGGCTTTATCGGTAAACCTGAAACAGCGAAGAAGACAAGAGGAGATCAATACTTTTTTGTGAACCATCGTTTTATTAAAAGTGCTTATCTCAATCATGCAGTGGCGGGTGCTTTCCAGGAAATGATCGCTGCTGATAGTTTTCCTGCTTATGTATTGTTCATTGATCTTGATCCTGCACAGGTAGATATCAACGTGCATCCTACCAAGCAGGAAATAAAATTTGAAGATGAAAAGATCGTGTATGCATTTGTACAATCAGCGGTGAAGCATGCATTGGCACAGTTCAGTATAACGCCAACACTGGATTTTGATCTTGACCCAACCATTCAGCATCTTGATGCAGTAAGCAAACCGTTCACCAGCGAACAGAAATCGCAGGCTTCATCATCATCACTCTACAACACGTTCACACAAAAACATGCTGCACATAAAATTGATCCGCAGCAAAAAAGTGAACTGAAGCACTGGCGGGATTTTTATGAACCGGCGAGTAAGTCAACAGTCGATAGTCAACAGTCCACAGTCGGTTCAGCTGATTTTTCAGCAATCAATCAAGCAAAGATCTTTATACCCGAACAGGAATTTTCGCAGCAACACAATACCTACATCCTTGCGTCTACAGCAAAGGGCATGTTGATCATTCACCAGCAAAATGCACATGAGCGGGTTTTGTATGAACGATATCTTGCTGCTGCTGATGGAAAACCGATTGCTGCACAAAGCAGTTTGTTTCCTTCAACGTTGCATCTTTCAACTGCTGACGCAGTGTTGTTGGGCGAATTGAGTGATGAATTAAAACAGCTTGGTTACCTGATTGAACCTTTCGGAAAAGATACATTCGTTATACAAGGCACACCTGCCGATGTGGAGCAAGGGAATGAAGCGATGGCGATTGAATTATTGCTGGAGCAGTTCAAACATTACACCAGCGATTTGAAATTTTCCAAACGTGAAAAACTCATTCGCTCATTGGCAAAACAACACAGCATCAAAGCCGGTCGGTCACTCACACAAAAAGAAATGAAACAGTTGGTTGAAGACTTATTCAACTGTGCACAACCAAACGCTACATCCAACGGCTTTCCCGTTTATATGGAAATTAAAAAAGACGAACTGGAGAAACAGTTTGGACGATAACTCAAAGGCTGCGTAGCAGCTTATCTGTTTATTGGAATAAAAGATAATTGATGAGCCGACTCCGTAGGAGTCACCCGTAACTACAGAAGGCTCCTGCGGAGCCAATCTACGTAAATTCATATCCTATAAACAGCTTGGATGGATCAAAATACAATCAACCCGGTTTTTAATTCCTACTTCTTACTTCTTTCAAAAATTTCTCAACTGCTCTGCGCACACTCGCTGCAGATGTGTTGTGATTATTCACGATCACCGAAAATACCAGCAACTTATTTTTAGCTGTGATGAGAAATCCGCTCAACGCTAAATGTCCTGTCAATGATCCTGTCTTAGCAAAGATAAAACCTGCTTCATCCACATAATAATTACGAAGTGTGCCGGTATTACCTGTTGGCAAAATAGTTTTCAAACGTTCCAATCCAAATTCATCTTTCATCTTCAGCAGCAACCACACAAAATCTTCCGGTGTAAATAAATTGTAACGGCTCAAGCCGCTTCCATCCACCCATTTTGGTTTTTGCGGAAAGCCCCGCAAATCATTTTGTAATAAATAAGCAATGAGCTTTTGTTCATCCATTTCACCAAACAGCTGGTTGCTCACCATCATCAGGGTTTGCTCAGCAAAAAAATTATCGCTACGGTACATCAATGGTTTGAACATAGAATCCACGGGCTGCGAATAGATCACTTCAGGATTTGTTATTCGAAAACTTTCTTCCGTTATTGTTTGATGAACCGTGTCTTTCAATAACTCCAACGCCGATTGCAATCCGTTTGTTACAAAAGGCACTTCAATGGTTTTACTCATTTCCCTGCCTTCGGCGATCGTGTATTTGTTTTCGGTACGTGGACGGTTAACATCAAATGCCGTTGACTTACCCGTCTTAAACTGCACATCCCAGTTTACTTCCGGTTCAGTAAATACCATTGAGGCCGTATCTTTTGCACCATCTCTTTCTTCCACACTTCTTTGCTGCATCCATTTTATATAATTGCCGTATACCGGCAGCGGACTGCGTTCTGTCATGTAATATCCCAGATAATCGTCCCACGCCCAGCCATAACCCAACGCTTCTGCTTTCCAGTTGCTTGTATTAATGACAATTGGTTTTGTTTGTTGTTTTAAAAAATCAACAACGGGTTGTGTTTTATAATCTTCATGCAATAGTGTTGGATCACCTGTTGCCTGAATGTATAAAGTATCGCCTTCTTCTTTATACTGAAGACCCGGCAGTTTTGTTCCGAGGTATTTCATGCCTGCATATAAGCTCGGCAGTTTAACATTGCTCGCCGGAACAAAATATTTGTTGCTGTTGTATTGATGAAGATATGTTCCGCTTTCTGTATCATATACTGCAATGCCCACAAATGCATTGGTCAACGCAGAATCATTGATAAGCTGTTTCTGCAAAGGTGATACCCTTGCCTGCTTTTGTGTGGTACATGAAAACAGGAAGACAGAAACAATCAAAAAACCAATACCTTTTTTCATCATTATCCCGGCTTTATTTTATTGCTAAATATACATTGTTTCGTTGGGTCGTGCTTAGGTATGCCATACCTGTCAGCATCTTACGATTTTCGTAACGGCCGAAAGAGGTATGGCATACCTTTGACTGAATGACGCTGAAAGAAAAAATATATCAAACCTGTGTTGCGATCGTACAACAAAAGATCGAAGTGATACAAAAGAACCTGCATGACCTTTCAGACAGTGCCGGCAACGAAACCAAACGCACAGCTGGTGATAAACATGAAACAGCATTGGCCATGTTGCAGATTGAACAGGAGAACAACAATCGCCAGTTAAATGAATTGCTGCAGCAAAAAGCCGTACTTGAAAAACTGGATGCTACATTGCAAACAGAACTTGTTGTGCGTGGCAGTCTTGTTTATACCAACAAAGGAGTTTTTTATATCAGTCTTGGTTTGGGTAAATTAAAAGTGGAGGATGAAACAGTATTCGCCGTTTCTCCTGATGCGCCGCTTGGCAAACTACTATTGATGAAGAAAGCAGGTGATGCGTTGCAGTTCAACAATACAGCTTATGAA
>JAACZX010000130.1 GCA_009996555.1 Chitinophagaceae bacterium
TTAATGCAGGCAATTGAAAACGCACAGTTCCCTTCTGATAACTGTCTGCATCTGCTTCATAATGATCATTCAATACAAATAACTGATTGTTGTCATCATCTAATGTTGCAGTAAGATCATGTCCTATTCCTGTGCCTACAGTATTAATGCCGCTTGAGTCAGAGAGCTTTACAAGCAACACAGGTGTTTCATTTGTTATTCCTCCGTTCACAAATTTTTCATCGTTAAGATATCCTTTGATCATCGGTCCTTCATTATCAGCAACAGGATTATTACCTGCGCCACCAACAATGATTGAAGTTTCGGCACCGTTGCCGTCAACGTTGCCGTTCTCTGCATAGTAACTTATTTTTCCATTGCCGAATTGATAGTTGATGTCTTTGGGCACAACAAAACTGTATGAAAATTCTCCGTTGATCACTTTTGCTTTTCCCCTGAAAATAATATTCGATTGCTGATCAACATTCACTGCAACACTTCCGGCATCGTTACCGATTGTTTTTATCTGTTGCACTTTATCATAAATAACAGGATAAACATGACCGTTAAAACCGGATAACTTATTTCCGGCTGCATCTGTTACTTCACCTTTTATGTTGTAACGGTCAAGCGCTTTTAATGTATCGGTTGATGGTATTTGATTGTTGACAGATGTTGTACGCACTTTCAACGTTGGAAATGCAAGTCGCACAGCAGGGTCACCTAACAATGTAAACTTTCTGTTGTTAATAATATCGCCAAATGTTTGGTATGTATAATTCTTTGCACGCTTCACTGCATCGCCCAATGCCGGAAATACACCTGAAGCATCAGGCTGCAATGCCTGCTGAAAATAATTATTGTTCATGATGCGGTTGCTGAATGCAAACACTACCCTGGTTGTGGTCATTAATGCAATAGCACCAGTGCGTTCACGCAACAGGATATCTTCTCCAATTGAATTCACTGCAGGATTATCATACGGCGCAAAATCGCATGTAGCAGTAATGAACAAAGGTAGTTTGTTGCTGTTGCTCCAGCTGTTGACCATATCCTGTTCAAGAATTGCTTCTGCCGCCAGTCTTCTTGAACCACCATGTCCACTGTAATTCCAGATAAGTGTGCCAGCAAAAATCTTATTATTAATTGCCTGGTTTACCTCGGGGTAGCGGCTGCCACCACTGCCACTTTGTTGCCGGTATGCATCTAAATAAATTTTCGAAAGGTTGAAATTTTTGTTTTGTCCAATTACTGATGCATGAAACTCCGCATCATCAAGATGAATATTGTTGTCTTCATCATCTGCTACCAGTGTAATATCATTCCGCCACGGACCAAAACTTTCCTTTGCATGGTAGCGGATCACTTTATCTACTGCTGATTTTGCTTCCTGTATATTCTTTGCAGGTATGCGTCCAATACCAATATCCAAAAGGCTTACCGGAAACAGCCGGTTGATGAAATCATTGTCGTCAAGAAATCCAAAAAAATCATCGGAGGTGTAGGTAGATAACGGATCAAGTGAAATATCACTCTCATAACAGGGAACAAAATTAGTATTGCCATTTATCCTGTTCAGATAATCATAAGATGCATCGCCAAACAATAGCAAATAGCGTGGGCGCTTTGCAGTATCGTTGCCTGCACGGTCGTAAAACATTTTTACAAAATTCCTGATGGCTGTCGGGTCGGGACTGCCTGAACCAAATTCGTTAAACACCTGCTCAGTACTAACCGTTAATGTAGTAAGGTTTTGATTTTGCCTGTGCCATGTTGCCAACCGTTGCGCTTCGCTGAGTAATGATGAATGCGCCACGATCATGTAGTTGGGAGATGCAGCACCATGCAAATCCTGGTTACTCATCTTACCAACAGCAGTGGGTTGCAGAAAATTTGTTTGATTAAATGCAACATACTCTCTCAATCGTTCTGCTGTGTTAACAAACCTGAATTCATTTCCATTAAGTGTGCCTGTTACGTTTTGTGGCCGCAAAGGATCTGTAATATCCCAAACAACCGTACTACTTACGGCCGACTGTAGCCGAAAATCGGCAACGTTACCGGCCCCCACTGTTTCCCAATCCCGGAACAAAAGCTGATCGGCCCCGTTCATACTCAACTGCCGCTGTGGAAATAATTCAAACCAGTTTAACCAGCCTTGCGCATTTACACTGGTCGGCTGAAAATTATATTGCAAGGCCAGCGATGATTGTGAAAGGTTAAAGGATGCTGTTAACTCATGTGCTGCAGCAACTGGATCGTATGTGCCTGTGCCAACCGGGCTAACTGTATGTTGAGCCACATTTATATTATTTGCACGAATTACAAATGAACTGGACGATCCATTACTTCGTGCAGCCACACTTGAAATGATTTGCATCTGGCCATTAACTGCATTTTGAATAGCGAAATTGAAATTACGGCTCAATGTGCCGCCGGGAGTATTGCTAAACTCTTCGCCATACCATTCTTTACCGCTGCGTAAAAAGTTAATGGTATCCAGTTCATGAAACAGCCTGTCTTTAAATGTTGTTACCGTATGTGTGGGCGATGAAGCGATGGTTCTGTTTTGAACCCTTAGTCCTGAGCCGCCAATCGTCAAAAAATAAAACGACTCGTTGCTGTATAAATTTTTGCGGTGCCGGAATCGCTTGTTTACCGAATCCTTTACCCAATGCTGCGGGCCGTTGGCATAAAACAGAATGTAATCGTTGCCATTCAGTATTCCATCTCCGCCATCAACAATCATCACTGCATTTTCAATAAGATCATCTGCCGGTACTACTGCATTGTCTTCGGCCAGCATTTCACCTCCGTTTCCGTAAAGCCGGATGCTGTTACTCTGCAAGTTGGCCGTAGTTACACCCAGCGATTGTAAGAAAGCAAGATTGATCCTGTACACGCCTGCTTGTTTTACAGACATCTTGTACCACTCACCTGTTGCCAATACAGAATTGCTGCGGTATGTGCGCTGGGCATTAACAGCAAAAGAAAAGAGAGAAGCTATCAGCAGGGTGGTATAGCGCATAAACAGTGTTGCCAAAGATACCTGATTGGGGAATTGAAAACGACTGAAAGACGTCCTTTGCAGTGGCAGAAGCTGCTGCAAAACGTAAATTCACGGTCTGTTAAGCAGAAATACTGAAATTGTAAATGAGGAACGGCTGTTAGCTGAGAATGTAAAAAGATTCAGCTATGTTTGTACCCGGTCTATTTATTTTTTGGGCTGGAAAATCCAATACAATATTTTTGAACCTTACTCGTTAACTATCAAAACGAAAAGATGAAAAACCTTTTCCGCATTAAAAATCTCTGTATCCTTCTAATTGGGGCTACGACTATTACATCTTGTAACTTATTCAAGAAGAAACCGGCTAAATCAAGCAGCACCGGCTGGACCTATAATGATCCTAACGGCAGTGGTTTCCGTGTATCGAAAGAAAAAGAACAGAAAACCGGACCTGGTCTCGTGTTTGTGGAAGGCGGTACCTTCACCATGGGAGCAGTGGAAGAAGACGTTATGCGTGACTGGAATAATGTTCCCCGCCGTATAACTGTGGCTTCTTTCTATATGGATGAAACCGAAGTTGCCAACGTTCACTACCGTGAATATCTCTTCTGGCTCGATCGTGTGTTCCAGGATACGGCCATTACAAACAAAGCTTTACCCGATACATTGGTATGGAGAAGTGAGTTAGCTTATAATGAACCATACGTTGATTATTATTTCCGCCATCCGTCTTACAACTTATATCCGGTAGTTGGTGTTTCATGGAAACAGGCTTACGACTACTGTTTGTGGCGTGGTGACCGTGTAAACGAAAATATCCTTTACGAAAAAGGTATCACGAACAAAAAAGCTGAACTGCAAAAACAAATGCAGGGTGGCGGACAGGATAACTTTAATACCAAAGCTTACCTGTTGGGTGAATACCAGGCTACCCCCGGTAAAAGCATTAAAAATTACAAAGATCCTATTACCAAGCAGGTTCCTACTAATATTACATTTGAAGAAGGTATCATTTTACCAGATTACCGTCTTCCTACAGAAGCTGAGTGGGAATATGCAGCTTATGGTTTAATTGCACAAAACCCTAACCCACGCCGCAGTGAAAAACGCCGTGGTGAGGAGTTAACTGCAAACAAACAGGTTTATCCATGGGCACAAAACGTGAACGGTTTGCGTGATGCAAAACGCAGCAGCTGGCAAGGTCAGTTCCTGGCTAACTTCAAACGTGGATCTGGTGATAACATGGGTGTTGCCGGCGGTTTGAATGACCGTGCTGTGATTCCCGGCCCCATCAATTCTTTCTATCCAAACGGATTTGGTTTATATAACATGGCTGGTAACGTGAGCGAGTGGGTTGCCGATGTTTACAGACCAATGCAGTCTGCAGATGGTGACGATTTCAATATTTATCGTGGTAACAAATTCCAGCGTATTGACCTCAGCACCGGTAAGGCAGAAAGAGATTCACTGGGACGTATTAAATACCGTGATGAAACAGATGAAGAAGTGAAGAACCGTCGTAACTACCAAAAAGGATATGCTATTGACTACCTTGATGGTGATTCTTTAAGTTCAGTTCAATACGGTTATGGCATTACCACACTCATCAGCGATAAGAGCCGTGTGTACAAAGGCGGCAGCTGGAACGATCGTGCATATTGGCTCAGCCCAGGTACACGCCGTTTTCTTGAAGAAGATCAGGCCAGTTCAATGATCGGTTTCCGTTGTGCAATGACACGTTACGGCAGCCAGGAAGGTAACGGCCGTAAAACCGGTAACTGGTTTGCTAAGAAGAAGCAAAACAACCGTAAGAGAAATTAATTTTCAACCAAGTTTATAAAAAACCCTCTGCAACAACAGAGGGTTTTTTATTGCCCTGTGCTGAAAGAAATTCAGGGCTGATAATTTTATAAAAAGATCATACTGTTATCTTTGAATTATGCGTATTGAAGAACTTTATCAGCTGTATCTGCAACATCCATCTGTGCAAACAGATACCCGTAAACTGAAGAATGGTGATCTGTTTTTTGCATTGAAGGGCGACAATTTCAATGGCAACAAATTTGCTTTACAGGCATTGGAAAAAGGAGCTGCCTATGCCATTGTAGATGAAGCTGATGAAAATAACAATGAACGTATCATTTTGGTTGATGATGTACTGAGTACACTGCAACAGCTGGCCAAACATCATCGGCTGCAATTCTCAATCCCTTTTCTTGCAATTACCGGCAGCAATGGTAAAACCACCACTAAAGAACTTATTCATGCAGTTCTCTCATCGCATTTCAGAACATATACCACAGAAGGTAATCTGAATAATCACATCGGCATTCCGCTTACATTACTAAAAGTAAAAGCCGATGCTGAAATGGCCGTTGTGGAAATGGGCGCCAATCACCAAAAAGAAATAGCTGGTTACTGTACCTATACTTTACCAACGCATGGACTGATTAATAATGTTGGGAAAGCCCACCTTGAAGGCTTTGGTGGTATTGAAGGAGTCAAAAAAGGTAAAGGCGAGTTGTATGACTTCCTTCGTGAAACCCATGGCAGCATTTTTATCAATACTGATTTTGGCTACCTCGTTGATATGAGTAAGGGTATTGAAAAACAGATCAGCTATGGAACTGATGGAGCTACTACAACCGGTGCATTGGTAAGCAGCGAACCTTTTCTTATTGTGAAAATTGAACAGCAGCCCGGGATTGAGCTGATCAATACTCAACTGGTGGGCGATTATAACCTGCCGAATGTTTTAGCGGCAGTTGCTGTTGGGTTGCATTTTGGCGTTCCTTCTGAAAAGATTAAAACTGCCATTGAGGAATATCATCCATCAAACAGCCGGTCGCAATTAATAGAACTAAACAGTAATACGATCATTCTTGATGCATACAATGCCAACCCCAGCAGCATGAAGCTGGCCATTGAAAATTTTGCAAGGTTGGCTGCTCCTAAAAAAGTACTTATGCTGGGGGCTATGGCTGAGCTGGGTGACGAAAGTGAAGCTGAACACCTAAACATTATTGACCTGATCAATCAATACCAATGGGACAAAGTAGTACTGGTGGGCGGCGATTTCGCTAAAACTCCCCATTTATTTGAATTTTTTAATTCTTCGTCAGAAGCACGTGAATGGTTTAAAAACCAACATTTTACAAATACTCACTTGCTTATTAAGGGTTCCCGCAGTATGAAAATGGAAGAAATTTTGGGCTAAATACTTGTATAAGTCAAAATCATCAGTATTTTTACGGTCTTCTCTTATATCCTATACAAACAATCACTTAGTCCTCCTATGGTCTGCCTTCGCTTATAATTGATCCAGCCCCCTGAAACGAACCGTTAACTTATTCCGCTTAACTATTTAATTAATGGTTCCTTCATGAAACGAATTTTACTCTTCTTTTTCGTACTCGTATCCGGGTTAACTTCTTTTGCACAACAATACTGGCCTCATCTGTCACCATTTCCCCGTTGTAATACAATGACCACAAATTGTACAAAATGGCCAATTGTAAATAATGGTGACTGGAACAGTCCTTCAACATGGAATAACAACGAAGTACCTAAAACAGACGATATTGTTTGTATTCCTCAAAATATTACAGTAGTTGTTGCGCATTCTACCTATACCAAAACAACAAGTTGTCCAGCTACGAGTACTAATGCAGCCCCACGTTTACAGGTTTTTGTTTGTGGCACAATTCAATTCAATAATTCGGGACAGCTTTACTTGTCATGTAACAGTTTTATTCAAGTTTTTTCAGAAGGAGCGATACGACCTCCTGTAAATGGAAATGGCAGTTCTGATTTAATTCAAATTGGAAT
>JAACZX010000131.1 GCA_009996555.1 Chitinophagaceae bacterium
ATCAATTATAAACTAAACAATATGTACAGCTACGATACAGTTACCGAAGCGATCAGTGATTTAAGGGCAAGAGGATTTTCGCTTGATTTTAACCTGCAGGTAAATGCGCTGCAATGTTTTAATCCGGATTTAAATCTTGCACCGCAGGAATTTGAGATTAAGGAAATCTATCGTTTTGAAGGTGATACCAATCCATCGGATGAAGAGATTGTGTATGCTATTGAATCGAAAGACGGACTGATGAAGAAACTGGTGGACCACCATAATGAATGATCCTTGCCATCCGTTAAGCTGCTTTCGAAAAGATCATCAGAAAAAAACTGACAAACAGGATCAGTGCCGATAAATGAATGGCAAGAAATGGTTTTGCAGCTGGCTGTCCTTTACTGAGCCTGATGAAGTTTTTTGCAGCAAAAAAGAGGCATAGCAATGGAAAAGCCCAGAATGCATAAGTAAGCAGCTGGTTCCGGTAGGGAATGCCCGGTGTAATAAACAGGTTGTACAGGTTAACGATGTAAAGCAAATAAGATACGATGGTAATGCAGATATCTAAAAAGACGGAGTCGTTAAAACTGAATTTCATTTTACAAGAATATGTAAATTAGGATTGAGGGCGTTAAATTTTGTTTTGAAACATTTCCTTCGAGAGATTCCTGTGTTCGTTAATGGCTTTTTTTGAAAACCACACTGCCAGTGCAAATGATGCAACGGCACCCACAAACAAAAGCGCATCGCTCAGGTATTTGTTTACTAACGGATCGCCTTGCAGGAACAGGAAAAAATCATACGTGCCATGGAAGAAAGCCGCCCAGAACACACCAGTGAACAAATAAAATTTTCTTCGTTGCGGCTTAAACTTTGCTTTCCCTGCAAAATAACCCATCAGTATGGCAAAAGTGGCGTGTGCAGGCACACTTAAAAACATTCTAACAATAGCAGTACCTAATCCATGTTGCTGCACATACAAAATGTTCTCCACTGTAGCAAAACCCATCCCGATCATTACGCTGTACACAATGCCATCAAAAGGTTCATCAAAGCTTTTGCGTGGGTAAGCATAATACCGAAGCATGATGTACTTGCTCCATTCTTCGCTGAAGCCAACAATAAGATAGGCAAACACGGCTGTGTAGAAAATGCCTTCGCCCATCCATCTTTCAACGGGTTTTACTGTCAGCAGTTGAATAATGATTGCAGGAATAATGCTGAGGCAGCCGAGTACAAAGCAAACAATAAGATTAAGATGCGGCTCACGGTTAAACCTGTCCTTCCAGAAAATATAAAGACTGATGGCTATACCGGGTGCTATGGACAGGGCAAGAAGCAGCATAGAAATGAAATTGTTTAAAGATACTGGCTGAAGATGATTTTATTTGGCTGCTTCATTTTATTTTTAAGTATGAACAGGAAATATGCTTTTGTAACGATTGTTCTGTGCCTTGCTTTTATTGCAGGAGTAAATGCACAACGTTTTGGTGGTAATCCCGCCTCGTTAAAATTCTACCAGCTGAATACTGATACCGTGCGGATCATCTTCCCGAAAGGATTGGAAAGCAGGCAAGAGAAGCTGCATGGCTGTCGCATAAACTGATGCGGGATTCAAATGCTGCTTCGCTTGGTAATAAACTACGGAAGTTTAATGTGGTGCTGCAAAATCAAACCACCACATCCAATGCGTATGTTGGTCCTGCTCCGTGGAGGAGTGAGTTTTATATGATGCCTGATCTGTCGAATCTTGGCAGCGGATCAATTCCCTGGCATCAATACCTTACGCTGCACGAGTTCAGGCATGTGGAGCAGTTTTCAAATTTCAATCGTGCCATTCCAAAAATTGCAGGTGTTTTCTTTGGACAGGAAGGTCAAGCGGTTGCGATGAACCTTGCAGTGCCTGAATGGTTTTGGGAAGGTGATGCTGTGTGGCAGGAAACTGAAACAAGCCGGCAAGGGCGTGGCCGCTTGCCTTTGTTCTACAATTCCTATCGTTCATTGTGGCTTGGTAATAAAACATATTCTTATCAAAAACTTCGCAATGGATCGTTTCGTCATTTTGTTCCCAATCATTACGATCTCGGTTATTTGTTAGTAACCTACGGCCGTGAAAAATACGGCAATGATCTCTGGACAAAAGTGAATAATGATGCGCTTGATTTTAAAGGATTGTTTTATCCCTATCAAAAAGCGGTGAAACGTTATACCGGCGTAAAATATAAACAGTTTGTAAACGATGCTTTTGCCTGGTATAAAACGGAAATGAAAACGTCCGCATCATCTGTTTACGGATCAATGACTGCTATAACCCGGCCTGAACGAAACACAGTTGTGAATTATGAATATCCTTTCATTGATGAGGATGGCAGTGTACTTGCTCTGAAATCGGGTTACAGGCAAATACCAAGATGGGTGCGTATCCATACTGATGGTAAGGAAGAAAAACTGAGAGTGAAAGATATTGATGAAGATCATTATTACTCTTTCAGAAACGGTAAAGTGGTATACACGGCTTTTGCAACCGATGCCCGCTGGGGATGGAAAACATATTCAGTACTGAAAGTGTGGGATACAAGAGTAAATGAAGTTAAAAAGATCAGCAGTAAAACAAGGTTGTTTCAACCCGATATTTCTCCTGATGCTTCAACAGTGGTGGCTGTTCATTATGGAACAGATCAACAAACAAATCTGCGCCTTATCAGCTTAACAGATTCTGCGGTTACTGATATAACAAATGCCAATGGTTATGTTTATACCTTTCCCCGTTTTACAGCTGATGGTTCTGCAGTCATCAGTGCCGTGCGTAATGCAAAAAGTGAAATGGGATTGCTGCTGACAAATATTGCATCCAAAGAAGAGAAGGTATTGCTGCCGTTCAGTAAGGCATTGATTGCATATTTGCATGTAAAAGGAGATACAGTGTTGTTTACATCTCCGCAAAATGGTGCCGACGTATTATATCTCTACGATCTGAAGAAACAGAAGTTATTCCGTGTTGCCGGTTTGCCCAATGGAAATTACCAGGCAAGTATGAATAATGCCGGGAGCGCTCTCATCTTTAATACATTCACAGCTGATGGTTATATGTTGCTGAAAGAAGATGCAACTAAACTGCAATTGAAGGAGGAGACAAGTGTTGATGCGCTGCAAACGTTATACGTAAATCAAGGAAAGAACAAGACGGATGATCTGTTGGCGAATGTACAGGAGCAGCCCGGCGATATCAAGCGTTATCACTCCGGTGCAAACCTGTTTAATATTCATAGCTGGCGCCCCTACACAACTGATCCGGACTATGGGATAACGTTCTACAGTAACAATATTCTGAATACAATGGTGGGAGAGTATGGTTATAACTACAACCGTAATGAGGGTTCTCATGGTATATCCGGTGCATTGGTATATGGCGGATTGTATCCCCAGTTATCTGTTGGTGCATCACATACCTGGAACAGAAGCCAGGCTTATAATGCCGATACCACACTCACTTGGAATGTGCGGAACCTGAATGCCGGCTTTTCAATTCCGCTCAACTTCACAAGCGGAGTTTTATACAACAACCTCACATTTAGCTCTTCCGTTAATGCAGAGAAATTATCGTTTACCGGTGTAGCAGAAAAGCTGTTGAAAGATCAGACCATTAATTACAGCAGCTCGTCAGTAAACTGGGTTTTGCAAAGCCAGAAAGCTTACCAGCAGATCTATCCAAAATTTGCAACAGTTTTTTCAACAAGATACAGACGGACAATTGATGGACAGTTGGGAAACCAGTTGCTTGTTAATGCAGGTTTGTACTTGCCGGGCTTGTTCCGAAACCACAGCGTTGTGTTGTTTGCCTCTTCTTTTTCAAGAGATACATTGCGGGGTAGTTTGTTCAGCAATAATTTTTCATTTGCCCGTGGATTTAATGCAGTGAATTTGCCAAGGATGTGGAGGGTAAGTGCAAACTATCATTTCCCCATTGTATATCCTGAGTTTGGTGTAGCACAATTGATTTATTTTATGCGCATCAGGGGCAATCTTTTCTATGATTATACACAGGGAAGAAGTTTGCGTACCGGCAGAGAGTTTCCGTTTGAATCAGCAGGAGGTGAACTTTATTTTGATACACGACTCTGGAACGTACAGCCATTCACTTTTGGCTTTCGTTACAGCCGCTTGCTCACACCGGATGTGCTGCAACCCGGCAGAAGTGCCAATCAATTTGAAGTTATTTTACCGATTGAATTGTTTTAAAAGAAGAAAGGGTATTTGCTTTCAGCAAATACCCTTTCTTTTTTACATGCTTTTAACAGCCATTAAGTTTTACTTTACTACGATCTTTATTTCCGGCGCAGTATAATAATAACCAAACCGGTCTTTCACAATAATATCGGTGATGATGATCTCATCGTCTTTCTTAATGATCTCGTACAGATTCTTTTGCCACAACTCAGGTAAGTAGCCCGTGTTCTTTACGTTTGTTGCTGTGGAATTGAAACGGGTTTTTATCTCGCCGGTCTTTTCGTCTTCATATTTATCCTTGCTGCGGTGTACAACATAAAAACGGGAGATGTGATACCGAACTTTCTTGTCATCAATTACCCATACAGCTGAGTCAATTGTACCCAGCACGATTTCAAGCGGAAGATCGCCACCTTTTGTTTTACCCCAAAACGATTGAAGCGGGGGAGGTTTCAGGGTGGGCTTGGGTTTATCCTGGGCTTTGCTTTGTACACTTAACAGTAATACAAGCAAAACAGCAAATAAACGGACACATCTTTTCAGCAACATGGGCATTCGTGATTTTTGTTATAACGATGCAAGGCTTTCTTCTATTGCTTTGATTTTTGCTTCTGCATCGGCTTTTTTCTTGCGCTCAACATCCACCACTTCAGGTTTGGCATTTTGTACAAAACGCTCATTGCCGAGTTTCTTTTCAACAGAAACAAGAAAACCTTTCAGGTACTCAAGATCCTTGAGCAATTGTTCTTTTTGTGAAGATGTATCAATAGCCTGTTCGGTTGCAATGTAGAACTTGTCTTTTTGCACAACAGTTGAAATGGTGCCGGCAACAGCTGTATTTACAAAATCGATACTTTCAGCATTCACTTGTTTTTGCAGAATCGATGCAATGCGCTTATACGCATCGGTATTAGCTGTTTCAATTGAAAGCTTGATAGCTTCTTTTGGTTTGATCTGGTTCTTCACCCGAACGTCACGCAAAGCAGTGATCACTTCTTTCAACTGTGTAGCAAGTGCTAATACAGCTGCATCAGCAGTTTTCAGCTCTGTGTATTGTTTGATGGTGATATCATCACCTGAAGTTCTTTCTTTCAGTGCATGATAAATCTCTTCTGTTATGAACGGCATAAACGGATGCAGCAATTGCATCAGTTCTTCGAAATAAGCAACTGTTTTTTCATACACTGCTGCATCAATCGGCTGTTCAAAACTGGGCTTTACCCATTCTAAATACCAGCTGCAGAAGTCATCCCAGATAAGAGAATAAATTGTTTTCAACGCTTCGCTCAAACGGAATTCTTTGAACAACTGATTGATCTCTGCTTTCGCTTCATTCAACCTGTTATCAAACCAATCAACTGCAAAGCTGCTCTCTGTCAGGCCGCTTTGAGCGGCCTGACGGGCCTCCCACATCTTCACCAGCTTCAACGCATTCCACAATTTGTTATTGAAGTTGCGGCCTTGTTCATTGCTGCCTTCATCCCACAAAAGATCATTACCTGCAGGTGAGGAGATGAGGATACCAAAGCGGCAGGCATCAGCACCATATTTATCGATCAAATCAAGTAAGTCGGGTGAGTTACCCAGGCTCTTACTCATTTTGCGGCCTTGCTTATCACGCACAATACCGGTAAAATACACTTCCTTGAATGGAATTTCTTTTTGGTATTCCATGCCCGCCATGATCATACGTGCCACCCAAAAGAAAATGATTTCAGGAGCAGTAACGAGTGTATTGGTTGGATAGTAATACTGGACATCAGCATTGCCGGGATTGCTATAACCTTTAAAGACTTCAAAAGGCCAAAGCCAGGATGAGAACCATGTGTCGAGACAATCTTCGTCCTGCGAAAGTTGATTGATCGTTTTGCCAAACTTGGTTTCGTATTGCTTCAACGCTTCTTCGTGTGAAACAGCAACAACATAATTTCCCTCTGCATCATACCATGCAGGAATACGATGTCCCCACCATAACTGGCGACTGATGCACCAGTCTTTGATATTCTCCATCCAATGGCGATAGAGATTCTTGAATTTTGCAGGGTAGAATTTAATGTCATCGTTCATTACCACATCCAATGCCGGGCCGGAGATCTTTTTCATATCAACCCACCATTGCAAACTTAAACGTGGTTCAACAACTGCATCAGTGCGTTCGCTGTAACCAACTTCACTTGTATAATCTTCTGTTTTGATGAGGAAACCCTGTTCTTCAAGCATCGGAATAATTTTCTTCCTTGCTTCAAAACGATCTTCACCAATCAATATCTGTGCATCTTCATTGAGCGTTCCGTCTTCATTAAAAATATCAACTACTTCCAGGTTATGCTTTTGCCCAAGCTGGTAATCGTTCATATCATGTGCAGGTGTTACTTTCAATGCACCGGTTCCAAAGTCCATCGTTACATAGTCATCGGTAATGATAGGAATGCGACGATTGATCAATGGAACAAAAGCGAATTTGCCATGCAGGTGTGTATAGCGCTGGTCTTTAGGGTGCACACAAATTGCTGTATCACCCATAATGGTTTCAGGGCGCACAGTGGCAATAATGATATGCTCATCAAGTCCATCAATTTTATAACGGAGATGATATAGTTTCTG
>JAACZX010000132.1 GCA_009996555.1 Chitinophagaceae bacterium
GTAATTGATTTATCAGGTGAAATTACTTAATTCTGTACACAGGATAACGCAAATGCATCGGTTCGTAATAAGGTGAGTGCTGGTAAACAAAATTCAACTGTGCACTGCCGCTTTTTGCAAAGGCTGTATCAGCAGCACGGCGTTCATCAAGCTTTTGTTTTACAGCCGGGTTTTGTTTCAGGAATTCTTCAGCCGTTTCTTCAAACACATAACTGCTGTAACCCTCTTTTTGTCCGAGTATGCCATCAAAAAAGTTCCAGGCAAAATAACTGTCATCACCTGTTGGTTCCAGCACTTCCATCAAAAACCGGTTTGCTTTCTGATTCATCGGAATATACCAGTCGCCTTTACGGAACGTCATCTGCTGTACCGTTTTACTGGTCTTTACATCACTGTTCAAATGATGTCCTTCGTATGGGCGGGGATTGCTTTTGTATTCTTCAATACGGTATACTTCCACTTCAATGCTTGTGTCTTTTTTCAACTGCCGCATTTGTATGTTGTTTGCCTGCAACAAATCAATCACTTTCCACCAGCCTTGCGGAATAACATAAGCTGTTGGTTTTTCAATCATCGTTTTAGGCGTAAAGAAGTTGTAAAATTTGATCATCTTTTCAAACGGCTTAGTACGGTCGTAATACAAGCGGGGCTGGCCCGAAACATTACTTGGCTTGCGGCCTGCTTCGTAGCCTTTGTAAAGTATTTCACTGAACCTGCTGCGGTCTAAGGTAAAACCAACAGGAAACTGTTGTTGTGTTAACTGCTCTTTCTGCTGCCGGGCACGTAATTGTTTAATAGCTGTTTGATTGCTTGCTGCAAACTCCATCATACTCACCATTAGCTGATACGTTGCTTCCACACGTTGGGGATAAGGTTTCAGCATGTGTGTTTCAGGAACAAACGCAAACACATTCCATAACGATGCATAACCGCTGCTGTAACGTGGCCCGTCCCAGTAAGCACTCCATCCACTTTCAGGACTGTCACTGAAATTATTTACATAAGGCAGCAGGTCATAACCTTTTGCTTTCATGCTTTTGTAAATAGCAGGTTCAAATGTTTGGTTAAGATATTCGCCAAGCCCGCCACCAAGTTTATTGTGTTGCGATGTAAGCAGGGTCATCACATGCTGGTAATCGGCACCGTTGCTCACATGGTTATCAATAAAAATATCGGGTTGCACCAAATGAAAGATCTGCGAAAAACTCCTGGCTTCCTTTGAATCGTTCTTAATAAAATCACGGTTCAGGTCAAAGTTTTGTGAGTTGCCACGAAAGCCCTTATCAACAGGGCCATCCTGGCTCACACGGTAAAATGAACTGCGGTTCAAACTTCCGCCGATATTATAGACAGGAATAATGGCCAGTACAACATTTAAAGGAAGCGAACGCTTTTTTGTGATGATGTCTTTCACCAATGAAAGACTGGCATCAATACCATCGGGCTCACCGGGATGAATACCATTGTTAATAAGGATCACCACTTTGTTCTTCTGCTGCCATTGTTCTGCCTTAAATGTCTGGTCGGCACTCACAAGTATTAAATGCAGCGGCTCATTGGCATCGGTTGGCCCCATCCTCATCATCGATACAATAGGGGAGGCCTTGTCAATTTGTTTCCATGCTTCAATGGCTTCGTAATACGTAACACTTTCTTTACCCTTTGATGTTTCGTAGCGGGTAACGGGCAACTGGGCAGTAGCTGTGTATGTGGCAAAACTGCACAGCAGCAGAACAAACATTTTTCTCATGATCGGTTTAGTTAATCGGGGGTGAATGATGTAGGCTGACGGCAGCCAGCGTCAGCAAGTAAACGAAGCCTTTGCACAAACACAGAGTTTTTTATTTGATCGGGCTAAAGCTTGGATAAAGCAAATAAAAAAACCCGTCTTGTTCAGACGGGTTTGAATTGTATCTCTCGGATGAATGAGTTCAATTATGCTAAAGCGTTCACTTTCTTCGTCAGCTTGCTCTTTAAGTTAGCAGCTTTGTTCTTGTGAATCACGCCACGCTTAGCCAGTTTGTCGATCATCGCAGCAACAGAAGGTAATTGCTCACCAGCTTCTTTACCGGTAGTAATTGCCTGGAGGTCACGGATAGCGTTACGGGTAGTTTTACCGTAGTAACGGTTACGGTCTCTGCGCTTTGCACTCTGACGAACGTCTTTTTTGGTAGCCTTATGATTTGCCATATCTTATTTTTTCGGACGGCAAAGGTAGGGGAAAAATCCACATATCAACCAACATGCCGGAGTTTTTTTGCCCGAAAATAAACAGATTCACCCCTGTGCACCCATATTTGTGGATAACCACAATGCGTCCATGCCGGCAGCGCTTGTTCTTTGCGCAATCGATGCCGCTTTGAAGCGCTGGTTTACAACAGGAAAAAGCAGGCGGCAAGGAAGCATGTTTTGATTAACAGCTGTTCGCTCTAATTGCCTGTGAATTAATTCTAAAAACACAAAATCAAGTGCTTTCTCTTACTCGCCTTTCATGAAAACAACCGATATTTGTGCTCCTTTTTAAAGAAGTTACGATCATTTGTCTTGTACATGAAAGGGGTCGCAAAAATTAATGAGCAACTGGTAGCATCCGGCGAGGTTAATTTTTATGGCAAATCCTGTGTGGCCAAAATCAAATAGACTAGAAGCACATGAAAGATTTTCAATACATCACCGCCTCTCATCCGCAGTTTATCGAAAGTTTGTATAATGATTTTACAAAAGACCCGGACAGTGTTGACCCCGAACTCAGGAAGTTTTTTGAAGGGTTCGATTTTGCAGTCAGCAGCGGTGCAGCAAGTAGTGCATCGGTTGCGCATACTCCTGTAAACGGAAGCTCAACCACGGCCGGTGTTGATTGGTTGAAAGAGATCATGGCTTACCGCATGATCCTTGGTTACAGGAACAAAGGCCATTTGCTGGCAAAGACCAACCCCATCCGTAAACGTAAAGATCGTGGTGCAAATATTGAACTGGCGTTTTATGGTTTTTCAGAAGCCGATCTTGATAAAGAATTTTATGCCGGGCAGTTAATAGGTCTTGGTAAAACAACCTTACGTAATATTCAGCAGCACATGGAAAAATGCTATGCATCGCATGTGGGTGTTGAATTTAAATACATCAGCGATCAAACGAAAGTTGATTTCCTGACCAACGCATTTGAAAAAGAATTTCATCAACCCCTCGCCATCAACAAACGCCGCCGTATCCTGGAAAAATTAAACCAGGGTGTGATGTTTGAAAAATTCCTTCATACCAAATACATCGGGCAAAAACGTTTTTCACTGGAAGGTGGCGAAACAACCATTGCAGCGCTTGATGCAATTATTAATACAGCTGGTAATAATGATGTACAGGAAGTTGTGATTGGTATGGCACATCGTGGACGGTTGAATGTGCTCGCAAACATCATGGGTAAAACCTACGAACAGATCTTCAGTGAATTTGAAGGTACTGCCAAGCTGGATCAAACAATGGGCAGTGGCGATGTAAAATACCACATGGGCTATGGTAGTGAAGTGGAAACACTGGATGGCAAAACTGTTCACCTGAAATTAATGCCCAATCCTTCGCATCTTGAAGCGGTGGATCCGGTGGTGGTGGGTTTCAGCCGGGCAAAGGCTGATATCATGTACAACAGCAATTTTGATAAGATACTCCCCATCCTCATTCATGGCGATGCTTCTGTAGCAGGCCAGGGTGTGGTATATGAAGTATTACAAATGAGTTACCTCAAAGGATATTATACAGGAGGTACCATTCATTATGTAATTAATAACCAGATCGGGTTTACAACCGATTTTAATGATGCCCGTAGTGCCGATTACTGTACATCACTTGCAGCAATGGTGCAGGCTCCGGTATTCCATGTAAATGGCGATGATGCAGAAGCTGTAGTGAAAGTGGTTGAAATTGCCACACGTTACCGCCAGGAGTTTAACAGCGATGTGTTTATTGATATGGTATGTTATCGTAAACACGGGCATAACGAAGGCGATGATCCGAAGTTTACACAGCCGCACTTATATGCACTCATCGATAAACATCCCAACCCACGTGAAGTGTACACCAATTATCTTTTGCAGAACGGCGAAGAAGATGCAAAAGCATTGGCACAGGAAATGGAGAAAAAATTCTGGAGCGATCTGCAGGAGCGTTTGGATGAAATAAAACAAAATCCCCTCCCTTATCATTATCAGGCACCTGAACTGGCTTGGAAAAGCCTGCGTCGTGCAACAGCCGAAGACTTTTTACAATCGCCGGTAACAGCTATCAGCAATGAATCGTTCGATAAAATTTTTGCTGCTGTCATGAAATGGCCTGATGATTTTAAGCCATTGAAGAAAATAGAGAAAATTATACAGGATAAGATCAAATTATATAACGATGAACAGAAAGTTGACTGGGCAACCGGTGAACTGCTGGCCTATGGCAGTTTGATTGCTGATGGAAATGATGTGCGCATGAGCGGGCAGGATGTTCGTCGTGGTACCTTCTCTCATCGTCATGCAGTATTGCGTGATGAAAACAATGATAAAGCATACAATCGTCTTTCCCGCATTGAAGGAGCAGCCGGTCATTTCCGTATTTATAATTCGTTGTTGAGTGAATATGGTGTGCTTGGTTTTGAATATGGTTATGCCATGGCCAACCCCAATGCACTTGTATTATGGGAAGCACAGTTTGGCGACTTCAGTAATGGCGCCCAAACCATGATCGATCAGTTTATTGCAGCAGGCGAACAGAAGTGGAACCGTATGAACGGCGTTACCATGCTGTTGCCACACGGTTATGAAGGGCAGGGACCTGAACACAGCAGCGCACGTTTGGAACGTTACCTGCAAATGTGTGCCGAGTTGAATATGATCGTTACAAACATTACAACAGCTGCTAACTTCTTCCACGTGTTGCGTCGTCAGCTGGCATGGTCATTCCGCAAACCATTGATCAACTTTGCACCGAAAGCAAACCTTCGTCACCCCGGAACATATTCATCCAAAGAGGAATTTCTGAACGGTGGGTTTAAAGAGGTGATCGATGATCCAACAAACCCCGATGCATCACAGGTAAAGAAAGTATTCTTCTGCAGTGGTAAAATGTATTTTGATCTTGCTGAACGCCAGGCAAAAGACAATCGTACCGATGTGGCCATCATTCGTCTTGAGCAGATCTATCCGTTACCGGTTCAGCAACTCACGGCATTGTATAATAAATACAGCAAAGCAACATGGTTCTGGGTGCAGGAAGAACCATTGAACATGGGTGCTGCTTCATTCCTGCAAATGAACCTGAAAGGAATAAATTACGGTGTCATCAGTCGCCAGGCTTCTGCATCTACTGCCACAGGTTACAATAAAGTACACCAGCAGGAACAGACCGAGATCATTGATACTGCATTTACGATTTAATTTGAAAACTAAACCGAACAGACTTTAATTTACACTCCGAAAAAGGAAATTATGATTGATATAAAAGTTCCAACCGTAGGTGAATCGATCAGTGAAGTAACGTTATTAAAGTGGACCAAACCCGATGGTGCATGGGTTGAACGTGACGAGGTGATCGCTGAACTGGAAAGCGAAAAAGCAACATTTGAAATAAATGCAGAGCAGGCAGGTATTTTAAAACATGGTGCACAGGAAGGCGATACATTAAAAATTGGTGATATTGCCTGCCAGATAGATGAAACAGCGCTTAAGCCGGAAGGAGCAGCTGCACCTGTTGCAGAGGCACCCAAAAAAGAAGCAACCACATCAACTGCACCTGTAACGGCAGTTGCAAACGATATTAAAGCAACACCTGTTGCAGCTGCTATCATTGCAGATAAAAAAGTTGATCCGCAATCCATTAAACCATCTGGTACCGGTGGACGTATTTTAAAAGATGATGTATTGCAGGCAATTTCCAATCCCGGTAAGCAGGCATTTAAAGGTGCGGAATTAAACAGCCGCAATGTGCGCAGGGAAAAAATGAGTAACCTGCGTAAAACCATCAGTCGTCGCCTGGTGGAAAGCAAGAACACAACTGCCATGCTCACCACGTTTAACGAAGTGGACATGGGCCGCATTATGGAAGTACGCAGCAAGTACAAAGACAAGTTTAAAGAACTGCATGGTGTAAACCTTGGATTCATGAGCTTCTTTGCAAAAGCATGTGCAATTGCCTTAAGCGAATGGCCCGCAGTGAATGCTTACATTGATGCAGAAGAACTCGTATATCATGATTACGCAGATATTTCTATTGCTGTATCTACACCACGTGGCTTAACAGTTCCTGTTATACGCAACGTTGAAAGTTTAAGTATGGCTGATGTTGAAAAGAAAGTGGTGGAACTTGCAGGTAAAGCAAGAGATAACAAGTTAACAATGGAAGAACTTACAGGCGGCACATTTACAATTACCAATGGTGGTGTATTTGGAAGCCTGATGAGCACACCCATTATTAACCTGCCTCAGAGTGCCATCCTGGGGATGCACAAAATACAGGAACGCCCAATGGCAGTAAACGGACAGGTTGTTGTTCGCCCCATGATGTACATCGCATTAAGTTATGATCATCGTATTATAGACGGACGGGAGAGTGTGAGCTTTTTAGTAAGAGTAAAAGAATTGCTGGAAAATCCTGAACTGTTGTTGTTCGGGAAAGATCCTGTAAAAACTCTGTTAGAAGTATAAAACACCTCGTAACTTCTGACGGTTACTTGCAATAGCGTTCTGTATTACAGAACGCTTTTTCTTTTGCAGCAGCTCCGGCACATACCCATGTCATACAGGAATCTTTCTTTTCTTTGCAACCATGAGCCGTTACT
>JAACZX010000525.1 GCA_009996555.1 Chitinophagaceae bacterium
TTTAGGGTGGAGGGAAGAAAGGTGTTTGTGAGGAAATAGTTCATGAGTTCTGAGTTCTAAGTTCTGAGTTTTTAGTTTTGACGTGTTGCGATTGAATATCGATTGAACGTTGCAGATTGAGAAGAAAGAGATTGTTGGAATGTGTTTTTGTTATTTAACCATTGATCATAGAAACCTCTGAAGAATACCTATTAGTAACTAACTGCAAAAAAGACCTGAAGTTCTTTTGCTGCAAATGCGGCACTGATGTCAGCACAAATAAAAACCGCCCCGGATTAGGCCCCGAAGCGGTGGAAGTTTGAGCTGACCCAAAATCAAAACATGTGACTGTTTCCCGGACGAATCCGGGACAAAGATTTTTTCATCAACCCAAACAAAGCAAAGTTATGCTAAAGGTTCTTTGTATTCACTCCCCAAGAGGGTTCAACCAAAACCGCCTGCTTGACGGGCAGGCATGGAAAGTTATGAGGCTGATCGCTATCTTTTTATTTGCAGCGTGTATGCAGGTTTGCGCCAAGGGCTATACGCAAACTGTGAGCCTGCAGGAACGTAATGCCACACTTGAAAGTGTATTTCAACAGTTGAAAAAACAGACAGGGTTACCTGTTCTTTATACAAGGAGCATGTTGAAAGACAGTAAACGGGTGACAGTAAATCTCAAAAATGTTCCCCTTCAAGATGCATTAGATGAAATACTTAAGGACCAAGGGCTTGGTTACAGTATCATTAATAATACTGTTGTCATTAAATTAAAGGAAAATACAATTCAGAAAGAGGTTGTAAGTGAACCAGTGACAATCAATACAATTGATATTAGCGGACGCATAACTGATAAAGAGGGAAATCCACTGGTTAATGCGAGTATATCTGTCAAGGGGAGAAAAGAAGGTGCAACTACGAATGATAATGGAATGTTTTTGTTGAAAGGACTTACTGCCAACGATGTGATCGTTATCAGTTTTACAGGCTATAAGCAGCAAACATTTAAAATAGGAAGCCAAACTAATTTTATTGTTAGTTTGGAATTGGACGAAAATCCATTAAATGAAATTATTATTAAGCCTTACTGGACAGAAAAGAAAAGATACGAAGTGGGAAATACAGGACGGATAACTGCTAAGGATATTGAAAGGCAACCAGTGAATAATCCCCTATTAGCCTTGCAAGGCAGGGTTGCAGGACTTAATATTGTTCAAGCCAACGGAATTCCGGGCGGTGCAGTGACAGTTAGGATCCAAGGTAGAAATAATTTAAACCAAAACATTGTAGGTTCAGATCCATTAATTGTAATAGACGGCGTACCCTATATGTCTCAAAATCTAACCACTTTTTTAGGAGGAACTGATGCGTCAAGATCAATTTTAGGAAGGAGTGGAGATGGGGGATCTTCATCAGGTTCTTTTGGTAACCCTTTAGCGTTTATTAACCCCAACGATATTGAAAGTATTGATGTATTAAAGGATGCTGACGCAACTGCTATATATGGAAGTCGTGCTGCAAATGGAGCCTTGTTGATCACTACTAAACGAGGTAAAAGAGGACCGATGCAAGTAAATGTAAATTTCCAACAGGCTTTTGGGAATGTAGGGCATAAAATGAAATTACTTAACAGTCAGCAGTACATGGAAATGCGCCGTGAAGCCAAACGCAATGACAACGCTGCAATTCTATTAACAGACTATGACCTGCGTGGTTTGTGGGATACAACCCGAAATACAGATTGGCAGAAAGAATTAATTGGAGGTACTGCTAATATTACCAACCTTACTGCAGGAGTTTCAGGAGGAGACCAATTTTTTCAATATTTAATCAGTGGAACTTATGCAAAAGAGACAAGTGTTTTCCCGGGAAATTTTGCAAACATTCGTGCGTCTTTTCATTATAATCTCACCGCCTCAGATAAAACCAATCGATTTAGAATACAGTTTGGTGGTAGTTATATGCATAACGATAACAAACTACCTGGATTTGATTATACAGACGCTGCATTGAATACACCTCCCGTAGCACCACCTCTTTTTAACTCAGATGGAACACTTCATTGGGCACCTGATCCCCTGGCCAATGGAAATAGCAGTTGGTTTAATCCTTTAGCAAGGCAATATGATCAATTTGATACCAAGACAGGAAATCTATTCACGAGTATGAATATCTCTTATAAGGTGTTGCCAGGGCTTGAAATCAGAAGTAATTTTGGCTTCACCAGCACATTATCAGATCAGTTTTCAGGAGCATTAAATGCATCTGTAAAACCCGAAACAGTGCCAGGGAGATTACGCAGCGCAAGGTTCGCAAATAGTAAAGCCAGTTCCTGGATCGTTGAGCCTCAATTGTCTTACGGGGTTAATCTCGGTAAAGGCAAACTAGATGTAACTCTAGGGAGTACCTTTCAACATCAAAAAAGTGAAGGAAAGGGGTTTTCAATTTCTGGGCAACCAAGCGATCAGTTGTTAAGAAATCTTGCATCTGCCGTTTCTCTTTCGACTAGTGGACTTGATATTTCTATGTATAGATATAGTGGAGTTTTCGCACGCATAGGTTATAACTACAAGGAACGATATCTAATAAGTTTAACGGGGCGACGTGATGGAAGCAGTAGGTTTGGTGCAAATAATCAAGTTGAAAACTTTGGGGCGGCGGGTTTAGGCTGGATTATCAGTGAAGAGCGTTTCTTTAGATCTCTTAGTAAAGTGGTTAATTTTCTTAAACTACGTGGGAGCTATGGTACTACTGGAAGTGATCAGTTGGGGAATTACCGATTCATGGACTTATATGTTGCAGGGATTCCAGGTATCCCTTATCAAGGAGTTTCTACACTAAATCCAAGTGCTTTGCCTAATCCCAATTTGCAATGGGAATCTAATCGTAAGCTACAAGGTGGAGTAGATATGACTTTTTTAAATTCACGTCTGCAATTATCTGTTACATATATTCAAAATCGAGTTTCTAATAGCTTAACTACGGTACAGCTACCTCTACTAACAGGATTTTTTAGTGTAGATCTGAATTTGCCTGCTCTTGTGCAAAATACAGGATGGGAATTTGTTTTCTCCTCCGAGAATTTTAAAAATAGTGTGTTTACCTGGAACACTAGAGCCAATTTAACTATTCCACGAAATAAGTTAGTCTCATTTCCTGATCTCGATAAATCAACATTAAGAAATCAATTAGTAGTTGGGAGATCTCTTGATGTTTTTAGGACCACTCCTTATTACGGAGTTGATCCCCTAACGGGCATTTATATGGTTAGAGATAGACACGGAAACCCTACTAACAGTACTGTTCTTGCAGATGATACAAGATTTCTTGAACCGGGTAGTAGATTGTTTGGTGGTATTAGTAATAATTTTTCATATAAAGGATTTGAACTTGATGTGTTCATTCAGGTCAATAAACAATACCGATTGGCAACTGTTGTCACTCAGTTTTCAAATCCCGGAAGATTTCTTTCAACAACAACTCCTACAGGAAATCAGCCAATTGAAGTTTTGCAACGTTGGCAAAAGCCGGGTGATATAACAACCTACCAGAGATACACTTCTGTTAATGGTAGTTGGCTTGGGCTGACAGGTGACAGAAACTGGCAAGATGTTTCTTTTGCTCGATTAAAAACAGTAGCAATTTCATATCGTTTTTCACCTGAGTTGCTCAAAAAGTTATCCATGCAACAATTACGTGTATACGTAAATGCACAAAATCTATTCACACTAACAAAATACAGAGGGTTAGACCCTGAAAGCATCTCTACTTCAAGTCTTCCACCTTTAAGAGTAATTAGTCTTGGTGTACAGGGAGTTTTTTAGAACAAACTAAACAGGCATATTATGAAATTTACGAAATGTATTTTATGTTTAGCATTTACCTTAGTCATATTCTTTGTCATAGGTTGTAAAAAATTTATAACGGTACCTCCTCCCGAAAATAAAATGACTAAGGAGAATGTTTTTCTTGATGACATTACTGCAATTGCAGCCATCACAGAATTTTACGGATTACGCACACAGGTTAGTATGTCCTCTGACCTAGCCAAATTTACGGGATTATCTGGGGATGAGCTTTCCCTTTGGGCCAGTGCAGACATCCAACACTTTGATTATTATACAAACAATTTGAAATCTACAGCGAGTGCAAATACAGGTAATGAGTTTTGGAATGCGATGTATCAAAATATTGCTTTTATCAATTCAGCAATCGAGGGACTAACATCATCTTCATCACTAACGCCCTCTATAAAACAACAACTGCTCGGTGAATGTTATTTTATGCGTGCATTAAACTATCATTACCTAACAGGGCTTTATGGCGCAATACCATTGTCAAAAGTTACCGATCCTGAAGTCAACAGAGTATTGGCTCGGAGTTCGGTAAGTGATATCAATGCATTTATAATTAGTGATCTTATTGAATCAAAAAAACTTTTGAGTGAACAGTATTTAAACGGCGGTCTAAAAGTTTACCCATCATCACCAGAGCGTGTACGTGCAACGAAATGGGCCGCAAGTGCATTGTTGGCAAGGGTGTATCTTTATGATGGACAGTATGAAAAAGCAGAAGCTAATGCGACAGAAGTATTGGATCAGTCCGCCCTTTTTTCACTTTCCAATCTACAAACTGCATTTAAAAAAAATAATCCCGAAGCAATTCTCCAGCTTCAACCTGTTTATCAAGGAAATAACACTTGGGAGGGGAGGATGTTTAATCTAAAAGCAACACCTAAAGGACTCGATTTTGGGAAACCTGTGCACTTGAGTTCTTTTTTGCTCGGTTCTTTTGAACCAGGTGATCAGCGAGCAATTCCAGGAAATTGGATTGATAGTATTAAAGTTGGAACCCAAATTTTTTGGTTCCCATATAAATATAAAGAAGGGTCAGACAACCCCTCGATTACATCAACTTCATTAATGACAGAGTATGTTATGGTGTTACGATTAGGTGAGCAGTATCTAATTCGTGCAGAGGCAAGAGCAAAGCTTAATAACATAACTGGTGCTAAAGTAGATTTAGACAAAGTCAGAGCAAGAGCAGGGTTGACCGGAACAACAGCAACAGATCAATCAACAATTTTGACAGCTGTATTCCAAGAAAGAAGGGTTGAATTGTTTACTGAATGGGCACACCGGTGGTTTGATTTGAAAAGAGGCGGCAATATAAATACAATTATGTCGGCAGTAAGCCCACAAAAAGGTGGCAATTGGGAAAATACCGACCAGCTTTATCCGATACCTTATAGAGATCTTAATTTCAATCGACAACTAACTCAAAATCCTGGGTATTAACAGCCTCTAGCAAACCATTTTTTATAGAGAATATCATCTGTGTCTATTAAAATGCAGAAAGGGGTTTTATTGCCCTAATTATTATAGAATTGATTTCGAATTAATATCATTAAATCAAATGAAAAGGATGTCTTTGAAAGCAAGCAAGAAAGGGTTATTAGAATTGTCGTTAATTATCCTTGCAGTATTTCCGGTATTTGTTTATGGACAGGAAAATATTTCAGGAATATGGAAAGTACGAGAAGTGAAATATGTAAAAGGAGGTCAATACACCAATGGTGTCCCAATTTTGATGCGTATTCAACAAACAAATGTTGTAACAGAAATTGAAATTACCAATTCAATGATAGACCATGATACAGTATTTTCTCAACGAATTAAACATGGCGGGGATCAGTTTAACGAAAGTATCACTACTTCCGGAAAAAGAAAAACAGTAACAATGTCGTGGGAGAGTGACAGTTCTAGATGGTTAAAAAAGTCAATAATATTTGAGAAGGATACTCCATTAAAGATTACACAGACCACAGTTGAATGCTTTTATCCTAATGGTAGTAATCATTTGACATTAAAAAAGAGCGTTGAAGTGATAGATGATGTGGAGAATGAAAAAGATTATACAATTTTTGCATATTATGAGAAATTAACTGAAGAACAATTGGCGTGGGAAACAGCGAAAGGAAGTGGAGTGGAGTTCATTTCAAATCATACGTGGCAGCAATTGTTGAAGAAAGCAAAAAAGGAGAGTAAATACATTTTTGTGGATTGTTATGCTACCTGGTGCGCCCCATGTAAAGTTATGGATCGAGATGTATTTTCATTGAATGTTATTGGAGATTACTTTAACAGAAATTTCATTTCTATTAAAGTACAACTTGATACTACAAAGAATGATGCTTATGATGTTAAACAATATTTTTCTTTAGCCCGAAAATTTGAGAAAGAATACAGTATAATTTCCCTGCCTACTTATTTAATTTTTTCGCCGCAAGGTAAAATAGTTCATAAGATAATTGGTCAACATAAACCAACTGATTTTTTAACTAAAATAAAGGAGTCGACTGACCCGCAAAAGCAGATATATACTCTTTATGATTCTGTTTATAATAAACAAATTCCTTTCAATCAATATCGTGGTGTCGCCAGAAAGTTACGTAGAGATTTTGGAGAAGAAAAGATGGCAGTAAATATTGCAAGACTTTACCAAGAACGGTTTGTTAATAATCTTAAGGATGAAGAAATCTTGAATAAAGAAAATTTAGATTTCGCTGGAGTTTATATAGGAGCTATACAGACAAAAGACAAGATATTTTCTACTATTTATCGAAATAGACAGTTGGCAGATAGTATTATGGAACGAAAACCGATTGGGAGCTATAAAAATAGCTGGTCTTACGATTTTATTGTTAGTGTATTAAGGAATGAAATTATAAATCCACAAATAAAGGAAGCAATTATAAAAAAAGTGGAACCCAACTGGCAGGTAATGGACGACCAACTAAATAAGATAATTGATAGAAA
>JAACZX010000133.1 GCA_009996555.1 Chitinophagaceae bacterium
AGATTATCGTGGTACACCCGCATATCAATCATGCTTTCATCCAGGTCTTTTACTGTGGTTGCAGCGTTATTGTTACAAGCTGCAACAACTGCAATTGTACTGCTGATGATAAAAGATGTAATGAATGTTTTCATGCGATTGGTTTTGTTGTCTGTTCAACTGCAAGGTGACTGTACAACTTTTCTTTTTCTTTCCGTCGGTATCTCGACTGCGCACAGCATTAAATACCTGCCGACTCACATACATAGGTAGGCATAATCCCTGTTGCACGGATGCGTGTTTCAGCATCACTTGGTAACGTGTTACCTGAAAGTACAAGTACGGTATCTAATCCGAATTTATTCCCACCAAGTATATCGGTATGCAATGTATCACCTACCATTAGAATATCTTTTTTGCTGATGGGTTCATTATTCCGTTCACGCAACAGATCATACGCAAACATGAACATTTGCGAATCGGGCTTACCAAAGCGGATAAACTTTTTGCCGACAATACTTTCAATCATGGTGGCAACACCACCAATGGCAATTGACACATCATTGCTTCCACTTACCGGATAAATATGATCTGTATTTGCAACAATGGCCGGTATTGTTCGCTTACGCAAAATATTTACGGTACGGTTCAGATCATCAAACCAGTTAAAGCCTTCATCATCCAGCAGCACCAATGCATTTACCTGGTCGATGTTGTATTGTGTAATAGCACTCACCGGTAATGTGTGCAGTCCTGAGCTGTCGATATAATGTGCCGAGCTTTGTGTGCCCAGGTAAGCAACAATACCTTCGCTTACTTTCAGATCAAGGTATTCCTTTGCCAGCATGCCCGATGAAATAACACGCTCCGGCTGAATAATATCCAATCCTATTTTATGATAGCTCTCGGCCAGTTGTTGCGGACTGCGGCTGGCATCATTCGTTACAATAAAATATTCTTTGCCTGTTTCTTCGAGCCAGGCAAAGGTTTTATCCATGCCGGGTATCAACCCATTGTAACTTTTTATTACGCCGAAGGCGTCGAAAAAAAATATTTTGTATTTCGCTGCTATTGTTTTGAAATCCTGGATAGAGAACATGCCGTTGATTGATTTTAAGTGTTAGTGTACGGTGTTATTTCTTAACAGGCTTTGTATCTTTTATCTTGAGTGCTTTAATTAATTTCTCTGCATCAAAATCACGATCCACTGAGGGAAGATAAATATCATACGCTTCAGCCCGCAGCTTCTTTGCATATTGCTCACTAAAGAAATGACTGCCATCTTTGATCACATAGTTGAGAATAAAGAAACGGTAGCCTTCTTTTAAAAAACGTAACTCATCGGCCGTAAGCGGATTTACTTTATGATACTCTTCGAGGAAGATGATAAAACGATCTTCCATCATGGTATTAATGTAATAGCTGAACACTGTTCTGTCGCCTGCATCACTCACTACCCTGCTGAAGAAATAAAAATCCATCATGCGGCTGCTCATGCGGAACCAGTCGTAATCCCAGCGTGAATAGAGTTCGAGTTTATCGGTAACAGAAAAGTTACCAATGTTCCAGTCAATAAACACGGGTATGGTTTCAAACGATCCTGCATTTGTTTTCAAACGGTTCTTTAAAAACTGTTCGCAATGATATTTCACCAGGTCGGCCTGTGCTCTTGTGCCAAACTGTTTTTCATCATCTTCGATCATGTCCATGAGCGTATGCATATCTGTACGCAATGTCTTCGACGACTTTGGTAAAATATGCCGCAGCCTGGAGCATGCTTTATGAAACTTACCGATCTGCTGACCAAACTTGCGGATGAGTTTTTCATCCAGTCTTTTTGGTAAACGCTGCATTACACGCACAGGATTGTAAAACACAACCCATGCTTCTGTTTTCTTTGTGCGGTAATGATACGTGTACACCCGGTTGTTCTTGAGCAGTGATTTTGCCAGCAGGTTTTCGAACGGGTATAATAAGTTGTTGGAGAGTGTGTGAATGATGCGGTGATCTTCTTTAAAATGCTCGTACTTGCCAAAGTAAGAAAGCTTGGCAATCACGATGTCTTCATCTTCAAAAATAATACGGTACACATGGTTGGTGCTCACCATGGCACTGATCTCTTCAATATGTGCAATCTTTTTGGTTGCATCATATCCTTCCCACGCTTTATGAATAATTTTTATTACTTCTGTCATAATTTTTTTTTGAACCACTAAGACCCGAAGGCACAAAGGCACACAAAGATATAAGCAAGAGAACAAGGCACAAGAAAGAGGAAGAAAATCCAAGAACCAAAATCCAATGTCCAAAAGACAAAATCCAAAAAAGGCACAAGGGTCAAGGAACAAGAAGGGAATTCCTCTTTTCGACAAGCTCAAGACCTAAGAAGAAAATCCAATGTCCAAAAAGCAAAAGACAAAATCCAATGACCAAGAACCAAAAAACAAAACCCAACTCCGTTAGCTGTTGGAAACAAATTTCTATTTCTTACCGTCTGGCCGCTTTGAGCGGCCTGACTTAACCCCTCTGTGTTCTCCGTATCTCTGTAACTCTGTGTTGAAAATTGTGAGCAAAGCGAACAATCCTTCACCATTCTCTACTCACCACTCACCTTTAAATAATCTCGAAATACCGTTTCAACTCCCAATCACTTACATGCTTTGCAAACTGGCGGCACTCCCACATTCTGGTATTGGTAAAGTGTTCTACAAACGCATCACCAAACAAATCTTTTGCAACCGATGAATGCTGCATGTGTGTTGTTGCCTCTAACAAATTTGATGGTAATACGCCATTACTTTTATCAGCATAACCATTTCCTTTTGTTGCCTCCATATTCAACGGCAATTGATGTTTGATGCCATACAAACCCGAAGCTAATGAGGCAGCTATTGCCAGATACGGATTGGTATCGCTGCCGGGTACACGCATTTCAGCTCTTGTGTTTTTTATTGTGGGATGCAACACACGCACAGCAGTCGTGCGGTTATCAACTCCCCATGTTACTGTTGTGGGTGCCCAAGCACCTTCTACCAATCGCTTATAACTGTTGATGGTGGGTGCATACATCGGCAACACATGTGGCAAGCAATACAGCAAACCTGCTACATAATGCTCCATCAATTGGCTCATGTTGTGTTTGCCTTCTTTACTGTAAAACAGATTCTCTTTGGTAGCAGGGTTCCATAAGCTTTGGTGAATATGTCCGCTGCAACCGGGCAGTTGTTCATTCCACTTGGCCATGAACGAAGCCATGATGCCATGCTTGTATGCAATTTCTTTCACTGCTGTTTTAAACAGCACTGCTTTATCGGCAGCGGCCAATGTGTTATCATGAACGATGGCTGCTTCGTACACACCCGGACCGGTTTCGGTATGAATGCCTTCAATGGGTATGTTGAATTTGTTGAGCAGATCGATGAGATCGAAATAAAAATCACTCTGCAATGATGTGCGCAGGATGGAATAACCAAACATGCCTGTGGTAAACGGCTCCGGTTGTACAAACTGTTTCTGCTGCAGGCTGTGCGGACTCTCGTTAAAGTTAAACCATTCGAACTCCTGTGCAAACTCAGCATGGTAACCCATGTCATCACATTCCTTCACAATCTTTTTTAGCAACGAACGGCCGCAGGCAGCTATATTGCTCTTGCTGAAATCGGCTAAGAAAAAAGGCAGTTCATTTTGCCAGGGAATGGTACGCAGTGTGGAAAGATCAAGATGCACCTGCTTATCGGGATAGCCGCTATGCCAGCCCGTTAGTTTTACGTTATCGTAAGCTGCATCATTACTGTCCCAGCCAAACACCACATCGCAAAAGCCGATACCGCTTTCGAGTGTATCGAGGAGTTTTTGTTTGCTGATGACTTTGCCACGCAAAATGCCATCAATGTCTGCAAAGGCAAACTTCACCTGTTCGGCATTGTGCTGCTGCAGGTACCGGATCAATTCTTCTTTCGTCATAGCCTGTTTTTTGAATGCTTACAAAGTTGTGGCTTAAAAGGGGGATTTCAAAGTGAAAAGATTGTTTGGTGGAGCCACAAAGACGCAAAGGCAGAAAGATGCACGAAGAAGAAAAAGCAAAGAAGGCAAAAACCAAAAGACAAAACCCAATGGCCAAAAGACAAAATCCAATATCCAATGACCAACTCTGTATCTCTGCGTTGGAAAAGTTGAACCACAGAGACACGGAGGCACAGAGATGCACATAGAATAAAACCCAATGGCCAAAAAACAAAATCCAATATCCAAAAGACCAACTCTCTATTCCTCTTCAGCTCTGTATCTCTGTGTTGAAAAAATTCAGCCACGAAGACGCAAAGGAGAAAGATGCACGAAGAAGAAAAACCAAAGAAGGCAAAAAGCAAAATCCAAAACCCAATGGCCAAAAGACAAAATCCAAATTCCAAAGATCAACTCTCTATTCCTCTTCAACTCTTTATCTCTTTGTTTAAAAGTTGAACCACAGAGACACAGAGGCACAGAGATGCACATAGAATAAAACCCAATGACCAACTCTTTATCTCTGTGTTGGAAAATAGTAAGCGTAGCGAATAATCCGTGTTCATCTTTCCAATCTGCGTTATCTGCGACTCTATCTCTTCGATTGCACAACAAAAACCTTCAAAGGCTTGCAATTTGGGTTGGAATGCCCTACCTTATTTCTCTGTTCCAGAATTTGTACTACTGATCACTGCCAGTCCCGCCCGTTTATAACATCAGCATTTTAAACCCAAAACCAATACAAACAATGAAACAGATCTTTGCTTTTTTATGCCTGGCTTTTGTTATGGCATCCTGCAACAATTCTCAAGACAAACCTGCTGAAACGGCAACAACTGAAACGCCTGCTGCAGCAGCCGAAGTAACACTGCCTTACAGCTTATCATCGCCTTACCATAACTGGAGCATTGGCAGTAACGAAAACGTAGCTGCAGCTATGAAGGGATTGAAAGCCTTTGTTGACAATGATTTTGCAACACTTGCTGCCGTTACCGGCGATTCGCTGGAATTAAACTTTGATCAGTTACAGGTAAAACTTACCCGTGACAGTGCCATGAAGTTTTTTACGGATGCACGTAAAGTGTACAACGATCTGAAGGTGACCATGCACGACTATGTATCGGTTGTTTCTTCCGATAAAAAAACGGAATGGGTAACTCTGTGGTACACGCAAAGCTGGAAAGATGCAAAAGGTGTGGCCGATTCTGTTCAGGTGGTAAACGATATACGTCTTGAAAAAGGAAAAATGGTGGAGCTGGACGAAAAGACCAGTCGTTTTCAGAAAAAGAAATAAACAGGCAATGGTTTGAACGTTTAAGCCCTCTGTTAGTGGAGGGCTTTTTTGTTCCAATTTAGCTGTGAGCGATTTGATTGTGACAGGAAGAAGCTGTCGGATTTTTACGGCTGATACGCTCTATGTACGCTTTATCTACGGAGTATCGTGGGAGTATCTACCCGTGTCTTATACTGTGATTCGTCCTAAAACAGCTATACAGCCGGGAAGGCGGTGAGGCGGGAAGGAAGGTTTGACCTGACAGAATCAATGCGGGGAAACTGTTTTATTACTTGTTACGGTTCTGAGCGGGCTCAACCTGTCAGGTCTGTAGGAGAAATATGCTCATATATAAGGTTTATGCAAAGCCAACGAGTTCTTCTGCGCAGGTTGGCTCTATTGTTTCAATGGTTTTTTCTTTGGGTTCATATTTTCCGGGAAAGGCGGTGAGGATATTTCCTTTTGCATCGGTGAAGACTGTGAGGCAGTTTGTGTTATTGCCGTGTTGATCGTAACCTATGATGCTGTCGCACTCGAGTATGCGGTAGGTACCTGAATGATTGTATGCTTTTTGTTGTGTGCAGTCTTTTGCCTGCCGTATATAGTCGAGTATGCTGCTGATGGGTATGCAGAATTTTCCTGCACCGGGATGGCGGGGTATTTTAGGGTAATGCCGTTCAAGGATGTGTACCAATGCTGCAACACTGAGATAGTAATCGAGTTTTTGTAATTTCTTTTTGCCCATGTGTGGCACGTGGGTGAGGGCAGCTGAAGTGAGATCGCTGATCCATTGCTGGATGTCGGCGAGGGTGTAGAGGAGGCGGATGAGTTCCGGTTCGGAATACATAGTTCTGAGTTTTTAAGTTTTTAGTTATTGGTGCTAACGGATTCCAGAGATAAATGCTGTGTGCCACAGCTATTCGTTCTTTTGTTCCCGAGGTTTTATTATTGACTTGTTTGAAATGAATTTCTGTGTAAGAGGTTGAGTAATTGATTGCCTGTTGAGGTTGTTGTTGCAAGTGTTTCTGCTTTTCTTTTTGCTTGTCCAAAAAGAAACAAAAAGGACCCCGAAAACCAATGTATCCCGACGCTGCGGCCGGGATCTTCGACAGCCTGGTTTTCGGTTAACGCCCTGATTTGAATTTGGTGCTACTGTAGTGAATAACAGATGTGCATTCACGATCATCCTATGTGCAGCGGTTAGACTTATTACATGCACGCTGCCTGTTTGAGAATACTTCAATCTTTTAGAGTTTTCGGCGGGGTTTGCGGAACCATTTTTTGAACCATAGTTGCAGTAGGCATCGAGCAGTTTGTTGTTGCTGTTTTTGGGGAAGAGCATGCCCACTGCATCCATTTCTTTCAACATGAGGCGGAGGTCTTCTTCTGTATAGTGTTGCTGGCCATAGCCGTGTGCAATAAAGTAGTTGATGAGGTGTTCTTTGGCTTCGTCTCTACCCTCCCGTTTCCAACTGCTGCAACTGAGGTTGTCCATAAAATCGATAATGAGTTTTTCGGGTTCTTCGTCTACCAA
>JAACZX010000134.1 GCA_009996555.1 Chitinophagaceae bacterium
CGAAAATAGGAAGAAAGCTGCTGGCTTTTAGCGCTTGGCTGTAAGCGTAAACAAAACGTTCCATTGTCTAACAGCTAATGGCTATCGGCTGAAGGCTTTTTCGTATTATTGCAACAATTGAAGTATGAGTAACGTGTTACATCCAACGGTACATATTGAAGACGCAGCAGTAGAGTCGGTTGATACGGCAGCTGCTTATTTACTGGTGCAGGTTGGCAACGGATTTATTGGATTTGCATCTTTTCAGCCACAGCGCAGACAGCTGTATGCATGGACGGTTTATGAAACCACAGCTGGTGAGCTGGAAGAAAAGCTGAGTGCCATTGCAGCAAAGCACACATGGGTGCATACCAGTTACCAGAAAGTGCTGCTGGTGCAATATGCTGGCACCAATGCCCTGGTACCTGCAACATTGAACAGTGATGCAGGCAAAACACATTTGCTTGAACTGGTGAACGGTTCGCTTCATAATACTGTTACGGTAAAAGATATTGTGCTGCAGCAAAGCATGGTTAACCATTATGTGGTTGAAGCGGGTGTTGCTGCATTGCTGAACAAACGTTTTCCGAAAGGAGAGTGGTGGCATGTGCAATCGCTGCTGCTGACAAAGCGGGGTTCTGCAGAAGCTGTGATGCATGTTACGATCCGTTTCCAGGAAGTGCAGCTTACAGTAGAGCGTGGTGGCGGATGGTTATTGCTGCAATCGTACATGTATCAAACGCCTGAAGATGTGTTGTATCATATTCTTCATGTAATGGAGCAACTGGAGTTGAGCCAGGAAGAAACAACTGTTTACCTGCAGGGGCTTATTGACCGCAACTCTGTTTTATACGATGTGCTGTACAGTTATGTTCTCAATCTTCAGCTGAAAGAAGAATTACAATACAGTTTTCCTGCAAGCGATGCAGTGCCTGTGTATTTATCAGCTTCACTCGACCAGGTTTTAGTATGCGTATCATAAGTGGAAAATTCGGCGGACGAACATTTCAGCCACCGGCTAAAATGCCTTATACAAGACCAACTACTGATCTTGCAAAAGGTGGTTTGTTCAACATTATTGAAAACAATCTCGATATTGAAGAGTTGAAAACACTCGATCTGTTTGGTGGCACGGGCAGCATTACATACGAACTGGCGAGCCGTGGAGCAACCGATCAAACCATCGTGGAAAAGGATACCAATATGAGTGCCTTCATCCAGCAAACAGCAACCAAACTGGGTATTCCGGTAAAGCTGGTAAAGATGGATGTGTTCAAATACATTGCACAGTGTAACGAAAAATTCGATTTCATTTTTGCAGGCCCGCCTTATGCATTGGGCACCATTGATGAGCTGCCGAAAGAAATTTTCAAACAACAACTGCTGAACGAAGGTGGTTGGTTTGTACTGGAACATACTCCCCGCAACAGTTATACACAGTTTCCTTTTTTCAGAACAGAGCGTAACTACGGCACCACCATCTTTTCTATCTTCGTAAACAAACCAAAAGAAGAATGACGAAAAAAGAGGCAAGGAAATTGTTTAAAGAAAAGCGGTTAAGCCTCACCGTGGGAGATCGTAACAGGTTTGATGATCTCATTCTCATCCATTTTCAACAGTTGCCGTTGCCCGATCTGTTTTATGTTCATACTTACCTTGCCATAAAGGAGCAGCAGGAAATAGAAACCGATCATTTGCTGCATTACCTCGAGTTCCGTAACCCGGAGCTGAAGATTGTTATACCACGCATGGATCATGAAAAAAATGAATTGCTCCATATTGAGTATGATGAGCTGGTGGATGTCATGAAAAACGAGTGGGGGATTCATGAACCGGTGAATGGCAGCCTGGTAGATGAACAACTGATCGATCTTGTGTTTGTTCCTTTATTAGCTTTTGATGAAGACGGTTACCGTGTTGGTTATGGGAAAGGTTTTTACGATAAGTTTCTTGCCAGGTGCAGACCCGATGCAGTAAAAGTGGGGTTAAGTTATTTTGAGCCCATACCACGCATCAGCGACCGTGCACAATTTGATATACCTTTAAACTATTGCGTTACACCGCAGCGTGTTTATGAATTTGGCTGATCTCACATTTCAATCCATCCGCTTTTTACTGTTGCCGTTTGCGTTGCTGTACGGAGCCGTTGTGTGGTTGCGGAATAAGCTGTACGATAAAAATGTATGGAAGTCAACATCGGTAAACATGCCCATTATCTGTGTAGGTAATTTAAGTGTTGGCGGCACCGGTAAATCGCCCATGGTTGAATATTTGCTGCGTTTACTGAACGAAGAAGTGAATGTGGCCACACTCAGCCGTGGGTATAAACGCAAAACAAAAGGGTATGTACTGGCAAATGAACATACAACAGCATTGGAAATTGGTGATGAACCCATGCAGTTTCATGTAAAGTTTCCTGATGTGGCTGTTGCTGTGGGCGAAGAACGGCTGGAAGCAATACCACAGTTGCTGCACGATAAACCAAAAACACAGGCCATTATTTTAGATGATGGTTTTCAACACAGGGCCATTAAAGCCGGGTTGAATATCCTGTTAACAGATTACAGCAATTTGTTTACACGTGATTTCTTTTTGCCCACAGGTGATTTGCGTGATGAGCGGCGCAGTTACAAACGTGCAGAAATAATTGTGGTGACCAAGTGCCCTGATTCGTTAACAGAAGAGGAGCGCAGAAAAATTGAAGAGGAAATAAATCCATTGCCGCATCAGCAATTGTTCTTTTCTGCCATTGAATATGGTGTGCCTTATCATATTCTTCATCCGCAACAGGATTATCATTTACACAAAGAGCTGGAGGTGTTGCTGGTAACTGGTATTGCTAATATTGAACCATTAAAAGCACATATACTGGCCAATACTTACACGTATGAAAGTATCAGCTTCAGTGATCATCATATTTTCAGTATAGATGATCTGAAGGATATCCGCAAACGGTTCAGTAAAATGGACCAGGCATCAAAAATCATTATCACCACCGAAAAAGATGCAGTGCGGTTGGTAAAGTTCAGGGAAGAGCTGGAAGAGCTTCCGTTGTTCGTTTTACCCATCCGTCATCGTATCTTGTTTAACAGAGAAGAGCAGTTGAAAAAAACAGTGATCGGTTTTATTCAGCAGTTCTCCGTAAAAAAATAATAAACCACAAAGAAGCAGAGACAGGAAGAAGAATGTTAAAAGTATCCTCTGTGGTAAAATAAAACACTATGAAGAAAAAGAAAATCAACAAAGAGTCAAAGCAGAAAGGATCGAAAGGTTCATCTGGAAAAAATAAACCGGCAAAAGTTGCCGGAGGCAAGCACAAACATCCGGGTGCAAGTCATCGTGGAGTAATTGATATTACACGCAGTGGTATGGGCTATGTAACAGTAGCAGATATGGATCGTGATGTAATTGTTCGTCCGCAACATTTTAATACAGCCTTGCATGGCGATACAGTGGAAGTACAGATCACCAAAAGTGCAGGTGGCGGTGGCCGTACCGAAGGAGAGATCATTCGTGTAATTGAACGGAAGCAAACACAGTTTATCGGCCGTATCAGCATACAAAAGAATTACAGCTTTTTTATTCCTGAAACAGACAGGCCCATGCCCGATCTGTTTATTCCTGCTGAAAAACTGAATGGTGCAGGCAATAACGATAAAGTGGTAGCCAAACTAACGGCGTGGGATAAGGCCAAACGTGTTCCTGAAGGTGAAGTGCTTGAATTGGTGAAGCAGGAAGCAGAGAATGATATTGCGATGAAGCAGATCTTGCTCTCGGCAGGGTTTAATTTAAGTTTTGATGATGAAGTAATGGAGCAGGCCGAACGTTTTCCGGATGGCGTGAGTGCTGCAGAAGCGAAGAAGCGCAGAGATTTCCGTGAGGTATTAACTTTTACTATCGACCCTGTTGATGCAAAAGATTTTGATGATGCACTCTCCATCCAGAAACTGGAAAATGGTTTGTATGAAATTGGTGTACACATTGCCGATGTAAGTTATTATGTAGAACCGGGCACCAAACTCGATGATGAAGCATATTCAAGAGCTACATCGGTGTACCTGCCCGATCGTGTGCTACCGATGTTGCCCGAACGTATTTCGAACGAATTGTGTTCGCTTCGTCCGAAAGAAGATAAGTACACGTTCTCGGCCGTTTTTCAAATGACAGAGAAATGCGAAATTAAAAATGTGTGGCTGGGAAGAACCGTTATTCATTCCGATCATCGTTTCAGCTATGAAGAAGTACAGGAAATTATTGAAGCCGGCGGCAAGGGTTTGCATGGCGATGAAATTATTCTGCTGAACACACTTGCACAAAAAATGCGCAAGGAACGCTTCAAAAAGGGAGCCATCAATTTCTCTTCACAGGAAGTGCGTTTTGTGTTAGATGAAAACCGCAAACCGATCGGCATTACCATTAAAGAAAGTAAAGAGGCACATCAGCTGATAGAAGAGTTTATGTTGCTGGCAAATAAACATGTGGCAGAGTTTATTGGTAAGATAACGGTGAAAGATAAACCGGTGCCATTCCCTTATCGTGTGCACGATACGCCGGATGAAGCGAAGCTTGGTCCGTTTATGGTGTTTGCCAAAAAGTACGGACACACATTCGATGTATCAAGTCCGCAACGTATTGCCGAATCGTTTAACCAAATGCTGAAAGATGCTAACGGAAAACCGGAGCAGCATGTGTTGGAAGCGTTGGGCATTCGCACAATGGCAAAGGCGGTTTATACAGCTGAAAATATTGGTCACTATGGTTTAGGGTTTGAACATTACTGTCATTTTACATCGCCCATCCGTCGTTACCCCGATGTGTTGGTACATCGTGTATTGCAGCAATGCCTGGATAAAGAACCGCAGATCGATAAAAAGATGGAAGCCAAATGCAAGCATTGCAGCGAGCGTGAACGTTCGGCGATGGAAAGCGAACGGGCTGCCAATAAATACAAACAGGTGGAATACATGAGCCAGTTCCTTGGCGAAGAGTTTGAAGGTGTAGTGAGTGGTGTGGCATCGTTTGGTTTTTGGGTTGAAACAGTTGAACATAAATGCGAGGGACTTGTTAGTTTGTTTTCGTTAAGTGATTTTGATGATTTCAGACATAACGAAGAGGATTATTGCCTGGTGGGTAAACGCAGTGGAAGAACATTCCGTATGGGCGATAAGGTAACGATTAAAGTGGTGGCCGCAAATTTAGAAAAACGACAGCTTGATTATGAGTTGGTACTGGGGTGTATTGCATCAACAGAAAAGAAAGTGCTGGAGCCAACAAAGTTTCAGCATTCGAAGAAGAAGAGGGGGAAGAAGTAGGACGTAAGAGGTAAGAGGTAGGAGGGTTTCCTTAAAGCAGTCATCAAAAAAACACCAGATATGCCAATTAAAACTTTTACTGACTTAGATGTGTACAATCTCTCGCATGGATTAGCGATGGACATCTTTCAGTTGTCGAAGGGTTTTCCCGGAGAGGAGAAATATAGTTTAATTGACCAGGTGCGACGTTCTTCAAGATCAGTTGCGGTGAATATTGCAGAAGGTTGGGGCAAACGAATTTATCCGGCAAATTTTAAACGGCATTTGGTTGATTCAAACGGATCGCTGGAAGAAACAAAAGCATGGTTAATGTTTTCACGAGATTGTGCCTACATTACTCATGATCAGTTTAAATCACTCATTATAAAAACAGAAACGGTGGGCGGTAAACTTTGGAAACTGCACGATAGCTGGACTTAACTATCTTGCAGCCGGGTTCATACCTCTTACTTCATACATCACATTTCAGAATAACTATGCAGTCGTTCGAACAACTTTTAAAACAATTTGAAGAGCATTTTTCCAAGCGCATATTTCCAACAGAACCGGCTTCGTTGTACGATGCGGCGCAACATATCCTCAACATTGGTGGTAAACGTGTGCGGCCTGTTGCTGTGTTAATGGGTAATGAGTTGTTTGATGATATTAAACCCGATGCCTGGCAGGTGGCAACAGCCATTGAACTGTTTCATAATTTTTCGTTGATACACGATGATATTATGGACGAAGCGCCGCTGCGTCGTGGCAAGCAAACAGTTCATGCCATACACGGTGTAAGCACAGCTATTCTTGCGGGTGATGTAACGTTAACCATGTCGTACGATTTTTTAGGCAGGGTAGCAGGTGATGTAAAACCGATCCTTGCCCTGTTCAATAAAACCGCACTGGAAGTTTCGGAAGGGCAGCAGATGGATATGGACTTTGAAAAAAGAGAAACCGTAAGTCTTGCTGAATATGTACGCATGATCGAATTAAAAACATCGGTGCTTTTGGCCGCCAGTTTAAAACTGGGTGCAATGATTGGTGGTGCAAGTGTTGGCAATACGGAACATATCTATGAGTTTGGCCGTAACCTTGGCATTGCCTTCCAGGTGCAGGACGATTACCTCGATTGTTTTGGTGATCCTGCAAAGTTTGGTAAGCAGGTGGGTGGCGATATTAAAGCAAATAAGAAAACGTTTTTGATGATCCATGCACTGGAAACTGCAAATGCACAACAGCAGCAACAGTTAAAGGAATTGATGCAAACTAATCCTGCTGATAAAGTGGAGCAGGTGCTGGCTATTTATAAAGCAGCGGGTGTGGATGAATGGGCCATGCAGCTCAAAAATCAATATCTTGAAAAAGCGATGCAGCACCTGGAAGATATTGCCGTGCTTAACAAACGCAAAGAACCATTGCAGCAACTGGCACAATTTCTTGTACAGCGTGAGTATTGATCTTCATTAATCTTTTCTTGAAACCAGTGATACTGATGGCTGTGATGACAGTA
>JAACZX010000135.1 GCA_009996555.1 Chitinophagaceae bacterium
ACTAAGCGACACCATGTATGAACGATGCACCCGCATAAACATGTGTTCCGATAAAAGATTTTCCATGGCAGAAATGGATTGCTTTACGAGAAAATGTTTACCTCCTGTAAAAAATACCATCACATAATCTTTCCAGCTTTCAATGTATTCAATCTCATTCACAAATATCTTCTTCATATCCTTATCCACTTTCAGGTAAACAAATGCAGAAGAAGTTGCTGTTTCGCCTGTTGCAGCAGTATAAGTATCCTGTCCCATCAACCGGTTTAGTTTGGTAATGGCTTTAAAGAAACGTTCGAAGGAAACAGGCTTTACAAGATAATCCACGGCATCTAACTCAAAGCCGTCAACAGCATATTCTCTGTAAGCCGTTACAAAAATTACTTTGGGAGGATGCGAAAGATTTTTCAGGAACTCTGTGCCAATAATGCGTGGCATTTTAATATCAAGAAAAATAACATCCACTGTTTTTTGTTTCAGCACATCCAGTGCTTCAATGGCATTTCTGCATTGGCCCACAATCTCAAGCCCGGTAATGGAAGAGATATATGTAGATAACACTTTTAGTGCAGGGGGCTCATCATCTATAAGCAGGCAACGAAGTTTCATGCAGTGTTGGTTGTGAAATGTAAGACGAAACAGGAGCAAAGCTTACTGCCGGAAGTTCATCAACCAAAACCAACATCATTGATACCACAAAAAAACTTCCTTCATCATTTATTTTCAATTCATGCTTTCCGGGATAAAGAAATGAAAGACGCTTTTTCACATTGTCGATACCAATGCCGTTATCGCTTTGCGGCACATATTCATTTTTACTGTTGGCAATTTTGCAACGCAATCTGCCTTGCTGCACCGACAGATCAACACCCAGCCACGGTTTTTCGATCTGTTCAGAAACACCGTGTTTAAATGCATTTTCTAAAAAAGGAAGTAATAATAAGGGGGCAATGAGTTTGTCTCTTATCTCACCTTCCACATTCCACGATATTTCAATTTTATCGCCATAGCGCTCACGTTCCAGGTCAATATAGTTTTTCATAATATCAATCTCTTTTTCAAGACGCACTTCATCTGTTTTACAATCGTACAGCATATAGCTGAGCAAAGAAGACAGCTTTAAAATAAGACCCGGTGTTTTAGGCGAATTGTCGAGTGAAAAAGAATAAATATTATTAAGTGTGTTGAACAAAAAATGCGGATGCACCTGCGCTTTCAACAATTGCAATTCGGCTGTTACTTTCTCCTGTTGCGCACGCATCCACTCTCTTTGTTTGATGGTCCATAACTTAAAAAACTTAATGATCATTGGGCTTGCAGCAGAAGTGGTCATACACAAATAGCAGAAAGCCAATGGGCCTCTTGGTAAAACATTATCAAGTCCCATTGCTTCCTGTGCAGGAATCAATACATAACTTCTGTAACCGGCGTCAATATAAATGCCAGCTATACCCCACAGCAGCACCAGTACACAAAACTGCCACACTCTTCCTTTCAGCAGCAAATGCGGAATAGCACCATATACCAATGGGTAACCAAACAAAATAAATGCGGGCACCCACATAATCATATTAATCAAATGGCGGCCATAAGAAAGCGATACTCCCATCATCATCCAGAATGCAGCCCATATTGCTATATGAAATGCCCAATAAAGCAGGTGCCGCAAAACTCTGTAGCGAGATGAGAAAATAAATTCGTTATAAAGAAAGGAGTTCATTGTATTGTCTTACACAAGTTAAACAATTGAAACGGTTCATAATAGCCCGTAAACATGAAATAGACTAACTGCCTGTATTTCCGACAGACAGCATTTTTTATTGCCCAAAGCCATTAACCCGGCTGCATTTGCAATATGTCTTAAAAAAAAATCGTTCAGCGATTCCATACTTTTTTCAAAATACCAGCACACTATCTTGGTTTCCGTAAAAAACAATCAAGAAGAAAATAACGAATCCACATTAACAGACGGGAAGTGGAAAATTGAATCAAAGAAAAATGCGGATGTTTCTCATACTCCTGCAGCATACGATGTTTTACAACAATTGGAAGCTTCCCTTTTTCCGGCGTATTGAAACAACATTCATCAACAATAAGATCATCATCTACAAAACACTTCATTATGAAAAAGAAAACGCTTTACGCATTTGCATTAACAACCTTTACAATTTTTCATGTTGCCTGCCAGAAAGAAATATCTGTTGCCGACAAAACAACAACTTCTGCTGTTGCGGGTCGCAACAGTAACCAGGGGCACTTGAAACAAACCAAAACATTTTCATCTGACGTAGCAATCCAATGGATGAATATGCAGCTTCGCCAAATGGTTGCTTATACTGGTGTGGGCAATGTGGCTTATGCCCGCCATTATGCCTACAGTGGTATTGCCTTGTACGAAGCGGTTGTTCCTGGTATGCCCGCTTATCAATCCATCGCTTCACAGTTGAATGGCTTAACCGGTCTGCCAAAAACAAAACCAGGGGCAGGGTATCATTGGGCTGCCAGTGCAAATGCGGCATTGGCCTACATGAACAAGAAATTATTTCCGAATGCAAGTGCTGACAACAAAGCAGCAATGGATCATTTAGAAGCAACACTTCTTGCACAGTACAGCAATGAAGCGGATGCTGCAATGATTGAACGCTCTGTTGCCTTTGGCAAGGCTGTTGCAGAAGCTGTATTTACATGGGCAGATACAGATAAACATAACCATGTAAATGACGCCTTTCCAAAGCCTGACCACCCTGGATTTGTAAAAAAAGGAGGCATCTATTGGACAGCTCCCAGTAATCCATTACCCGTCCACAGTTTACCATACATGGGAGAAGTCCGTCGTTTAGTAGCTTCCAGCGGCGAAGGAGCATCATTACCTGAGCCTGATTATGCAGCGCTGAAGGAAATGACGATAGATGTCATAAACGCAAAACCTGCTCCCGGAACAAACGAGTTTAATATGGTATTCTGGTGGAGAGATTTTCCCGGAACAAGTACCCCTGGTCATTATGTAAGTATTTTGCGGCAGGTATTACAAAAGGAACAGCCAAGTCTTGATGTGGCAGCGCTTGCCTATTCATTGGGTGGTATTATTGTTATGGACATTACCATAACAACCTGGCAAGATAAGTTCAAATACCTTCTGGCAAGACCATTTAATTACAAAAATGAAATAGGTGCGCCTTATAATGCAGCTACGCTATTATTAAGTGCCCCTCATCCTGAATATCCTGCGGCACATGCAAGCCTTTCGATGGCAAATGCAGAAGCAATGACGCATATACTGGGAGACAACTATGCTTTTACCGACAGCACATTTTATATTTATGAAGCCTTGCCAAACCCTGTCGCTAACAAACAACCGCCACGTTCATTTACTTCATTCCGTGAAGCTGGTGAAGAAGCAGGATGGTCAAGATTATACGGCGGCATTCATTACAGGAAATCAATTACTGACGGTTTCTGGCAGGGAAGAAAAGTAGCACAAAACATTATTACCAACCTGAAATTCAAGAAAGATTAAACCTGCTGTTGCTACCGAAATGCATCAACCCAGAGCTATAAAGTATCCATAAACGAAAAGGGAGTCGAAAGACTCCCTTTTCTATTTCACTTCTTTCCTAAAGTTATGCTTTGTACTGAGCTACTAAACCATTTGCCAGTTCCACCATCTTCTTAATACCATCTTCCGGTAAAGCACCTTTCTTAAACTCAGCCAATAAATCAGGTAATTTGTTTTCCATTTCATGTAAGAAATGTTCTTCAAACTCTTTCACCTTACGCACAGGCACAGCGTTCAATAAACCGTTTGTACCAAGGTAGATGATTGCAATTTGCTTTTCTACAGAGTACGGAGTGTATTGAGGTTGCTTCAGAATTTCCACGTTACGTGCACCCTTGTCAATTACCGCTTTTGTTGCAGCATCCATATCACCACCAAACTTAGAGAACGCTTCCAGCTCACGGTAAAGTGCCTGGTCAAGTTTCAATGTACCGGCAACTTTCTTCATTGATTTGATCTGCGCATTACCACCCACACGGCTTACAGAGATACCAACGTTAATGGCCGGACGGATACCTGCGTTGAACAAGTTACCTTCAAGGAATATCTGACCGTCGGTAATTGAAATTACGTTTGTAGGAATGTATGCAGATACGTCGCCCGCTTGTGTTTCAATGATAGGTAATGCAGTTAATGAACCACCACCTTTCACCAAATGTTTAATGCTGTCAGGAACATCGTTCATGTTCTTCGCAACCTTATCATCGTTGATCACTTTCGCTGCACGTTCCAGCAAACGGCTGTGCAGGTAGAATACGTCACCAGGATATGCTTCACGACCAGGAGGACGTTTTAACAACAATGATACTTCACGGTAAGCTACGGCCTGCTTCGAAAGATCATCATAAATGATCAATGCAGGACGTCCGGTATCACGGAAGTATTCGCCCAATGCAGCACCCGCATAAGGAGCATAGAACTGCTGAGGAGCAGGATCACTTGCAGAAGCCGCAACAATGGTAGTGTACTTCATAGCACCATTATCTTCCAATGTTTTCATAACACCGGCAATGGTAGAAGCTTTCTGACCAATGGCAACATAAATACAGTATACTGGTTTACCGGCATCAAAGAATTCTTTTTGGTTGATGATGGTATCGATCGCAATTGCTGTTTTACCAGTTTGACGATCGCCGATGATCAACTCACGCTGTCCACGACCGATAGGGATCATGGCATCGATGGCTTTGATACCAGTTTGTAATGGTTCTTTTACCGGCTCACGGAAGATTACACCAGGTGCTTTACGCTCTAATGGCATTTCGTATAATTCGCCGGTGATCGGACCTTTACCATCAATTGGTTCACCTAATACGTTAATTACACGGCCGCTCATACCTTCACCCACTTTAATAGAAGCGATTTGTGAAGTACGACGAACTTTTGAACCTTCTTTAATTCCTTTTCCTTCACCCATCATTACCACACCCACATTATCTTCTTCAAGGTTCAGGGCAATGGCACGTACGCCGTTTTCAAATTCAACAAGCTCACCGTAGCGAACATTGTTCAATCCATAAACACGGGCAATACCGTCGCCCGCCTGTAATACTGTGCCTACTTCTTCCAGGTCAGCACCCACGTTGAAGTTGCTTAACTGCTGGCGAAGTATCGCCGAAATTTCATCTGGTTTAATATCTGCCATGACGCTTTATTTTAAAAAGTTTTGTTATCGGATGTTACGTATATAAGTGTTCTTCTGGAATTGAGTTTGAATATCACGCAGATCACGTGCAATACTTGCATCAACCAGGTTGCCTTTGTATTCAAGCTGGAAACCACCAATGATACTATCGTTCACCACTGTTTCCAGTTCCACGTTTTGCAGAGCAGCATCAGCCTTCACTTTCTTAATGATGGCCTGTTTCAGCTCTTCGCTTGCAGGAGCAGCTGTTACCAGCTTTACACGATGAATATTTTTGATCTCGTTGTATTGTTCTACTACTGCAGCAGCAATTTCAGGAAGGTTGCTTTCACGGCCTTTCTGAATAAGAAGATTGATAAAAGCAGCCGACAGCACACTTACCTTGCTGCCTAAAACTTCTTTCACAATACTGATTTTCTTATCGCTTTGTATAACGGGGCTACGAAGCAAATTCGTTAACTCACGGCTTTGCTTACACACATCCTGCAGATATTTCATATCCGCATGCACCGTATCAAGCTGGTTTTGCTCTTGTGCAAGCCCTACCAGTGATTTTGCATAACGTGTTGCGAGACGGGGATTCTGCATATATAGATTCAGCTTTTCGCTTTTAGCTGCCAGCTTGTGGCGTGCAGCTTACAGCTTTCTTAATTCAATTTGATTTCGTTTGCCAAAGTGTTGATGTATGCTTCCTGATCGGCCTTGTTACCAAGTTCACGACGCAAAACTTTTTCACTCACTTCAATTACCAGGTTACCTACCTGGTTCTTTACTTCTGTTAATGCAGCCAGTTTCTGGTGATTAATGGCAGCCTGTGCTTCAATAATAATTTTATTTGCCTCAGCTTTTGCCTGCTCTTTTGCTTCGTTAATGATCTTATCCTTTGTTTCACGTGCTTCTTTCAGCAATTGTGCACGCTCTTCACGTGCTTTTGCCAGTAACGCTTCGTTTTCGTTTTTCAACTGCGCCATTTCAGCTTTTACTTTTTCAGCAGAAGAAATAGCTTCAGCAATACCAGCTTCACGTTCGCTGATACCTTTCATGATTGGTTTCCATGCAAACTTTCCCAATACAAATAATAAAATAAGGAAAGCAATTGAACTCCAAAAAACCAGCCCAATGTCGGGAAGTACCAAAGGATTAATTTCTAAAAACATATCGTTTATTTAATAAAATACTAATCAAAAAAAACTGTACAATGTAGAGAATACAGGCTCGCCACCCTGTGTTTTGAGCCTGTATTAAGTTTTGATGGATTAACCATTACCCAACAGGGCAACTACCACCGCAAACAGGGCAACCGCTTCTACGAACGCCGCAGCTACGATCATGTTTGCACGAATGTCATTTGCAGCTTCAGGCTGACGGGCAATACCTTCTACCGCACCTTTACCGATTTGGCCGATACCAATACCAGCGCCGATTGCAGCTAAGCCAGCACCAATTGCAGCAACACTACCTACTACCATTGTTTTGAGTTTTAAATTGTGATATAAAAAAGTTTACGCTACTTCAGGTTCGTGGTAATGAGGTTCATGATCATCGTGATGATGATGCTCCTCAATTGCCATTCC
>JAACZX010000526.1 GCA_009996555.1 Chitinophagaceae bacterium
CTTACCTCCGGTCCACTCATTCTTATCAGTGTATTTAAAACCCCACATATTGATCAGGCCAAGAACTGGGCGGGAATGATTTTTTTCGTCGGGGTGTTTGCTGTCTGTTTTGGGCTTGCCGGTTGCCGGGTCATTTGGTTCTTTCAGCCAGGTGATCTTTCCCTGGTATTTGTCACCGTTTTTATAGATCTGTATAATGCCTGTTCCTTCACCATTCTTCCATGAGCCAATAATTGCATCAGGATTGTCTTGCGCAACTGTGGTGAAAGAGGTGAGCAGAATTGTAGAGAAAAGGACGATTGCGGCGAACGTAAGTTTTTTCATACGAACAAGTTTTTTAGTCAACAAATACAGCAGCCGAAACTGCCATATCAAAAGTAAACAACCATTCGTAAAGAAAGTTTTATTTCAAAAAATATTTTGCAGTTCCATCATCCTTCAACATATTTGCACAGCAATGAACAAAACAATTGTAAATACTCAGTGGTGGTGGCATACAACTCTAAAGGGGCTGTAATGCTGTTGCTATTGTAGTGCAATCATATTTCAGAAGCCCCGATTTTATCGGGGCTTTTTTATTCCCCTCCCCGGAGGGGTTAGGGGTAGGTTAAGAATCATAGTTGAATAAAAAAGATCATGAAAAAAATTAACATAGAAACGACTTGTAAAAAAATGCTGGCCGATGTGTACACACCGGTGGGCATTTACCTGCGCCTGCGTGACCGGTTCAGGGATACCGTGTTGCTGGAGAGTACTGATCATCATGCCGCAGAAAACAGCTGGTCGTTTATTGGCATCAATGCCATTGCCGGGATGGAGATCAGCTCCAAAACCAGCATTGAGTTTAAACTGCCGGGACAAAAGCCCGAACGCATTGCCATCAAGCAACCATCGGAAGTGCCGCAGCAGTTGTTTGATTTTATGAATCACTTTGAGGCAAGCGGCGATTGCAAAGAAGCAAAGTTTGCGCAAGGATTGTACGGTTATACAACTTACGATGCGGTTCAGTTTTTTGATGCTGTAAAATTGAGCGATGCAAAAGTGGAAGCATCAGCGATACCGTTGATGCGTTACCGCTTGTATCAATATGTGATTGCGATCAATCATCATAAAGATGAGTTGTTCATTTGCGAAAACAACATCAAAGGAATTGAAAGTGAGTTAGCAGTTGTTGAAAGTTTGATCCGCAGTAAAGATGTTCCTGTGTATCCCTTTGAAGTGAAAGGTGAGGAAACATCGAACATTACAAACGAGGCATACATGGAGATGGTGAAGAAAGGCATTGCCAGTTGTATGCGTGGCGATGTATTTCAGATCGTGTTAAGCAGAAGATTTCAGCAGTCGTTCCAGGGCGATGAGTTTAATGTGTACCGTGCCTTACGCAGCATCAACCCATCTCCTTATTTATTCTTTTTTGATTACGGCGATTATAAATTAATGGGTTCGTCTCCTGAATCGCAGATCATCATCAATAACGGTAAAGCAGTGGTGCATCCCATTGCAGGTACATTCAAGCGTACAGGTGATGATGAAATTGATCAGCGTGAAGCAGCCCGTTTGCTGGAAGATGCAAAAGAAAATGCCGAGCATGTGATGCTGGTTGATCTTGCACGTAATGATTTGAGCCGTGTGTGTGATGATGTAAGTGTGGCGCATTACAGGCAGGTGCAGTATTACAGTCATGTGATTCATTTGGTGAGTGAAGTAGTGGCGAAAGTTCGTTCCGGTTCAAACCCGTTTGAATTACTGGCAAAAACATTTCCTGCAGGTACATTAAGCGGTGCGCCAAAGATCAAAGCCATGCAGTTGATTGATGCCTACGAAACAACAGCTCGTAGTTATTATGGCGGTGGTATTGGCTTTATGGGTTTTGATGGCAGTTGCAATCATGCTATTATGATCCGAACCTTCTTGAGTAAGCAGAACACCTTGTTCTACCAGGCAGGTGCAGGTGTAGTAGCTGCAAGTAAACCTGAAAGTGAATTACAGGAAGTGAATAATAAATTGGGAGCGTTGAAGAAGGCTATTGAATTTGCAGCCTCCCTAAATCCCTCCAAAGGAGGGACTTTAAAACCCTAAAACTTTAAAATGACTGATAATAATAAAGATGTTTTTTCTCCTTCCCCTTTGGGGAAGGTTGGGAAGGGGCCGAGGATATTAGTCTTCGATAATTACGATTCGTTCACGTACAATCTTGTTCACTTAGTTGGAAAGATTACTCATACTAAAGTGGAAGTGTATCGCAATGATCAAATTCCATTGGAGAAGGTGAAGGATTATGATAAAATTATTTTATCACCTGGTCCTGGTATTCCTGAAGAAGCAGGTTTGTTGTTGCCATTGATCAAAGAATATGCAGCAACAAAATCTATTCTCGGTGTTTGTTTAGGTCACCAGGCAATTGGTGAAGCATTTGGCGGAACACTGACGAATTTATCAACCGTGTTTCATGGTGTAGCAACACCAATCAAAGTCGTTAAACGGCAGTCGGCAGTCGTGAGTCAGGATTCACGAATATCGACTCACGCCTTACGAAAGGATTTGTTCGACGGTCTGCCTGATGAAATAGAAGTAGGTCGTTATCACAGCTGGGTGGTGAATAAAGAAGGTTTTCCTGCTGATTTGGAAATTACTGCCGAAGATGAAACAGGAATGATCATGGCGTTGCAGCATAAAACTTATGATGTGCAGGGCGTGCAGTTTCATCCGGAAAGTGTGTTGACACCAAGAGGTGAGGATATCCTTCGCAATTGGTTGAAGGCTTAATTTGAAAATTGGTGAATTTGAAAATTTGAAAATGAAAAAGATTTTACAATTATTATTTGAGCATAAGAGTTTGAGTCGTCAGCAGGCGAAAGAAGTGTTGCTGAACATTGGCAAAGCCATGTACAACGAACATGAGATCACTGCTTTCATGACGGTGTATTTGATGCGCAGCATTACCATTGAAGAACTGCAGGGTTTTCGTGATGCCTTATTGGAATTATGTGTACCGGTTGATTTGAATGGTCACGCTGTGTTGGATATTGTGGGTACAGGTGGCGATGGAAAAAATACCTTCAACATTTCTACATTGGCTTGTTTTATTGTGGCCGGTGCCGGACAAAAAGTGGCCAAGCATGGCAACTACGGTGCATCCACCATCAGTGGTGCAAGTAATGTGATGGAGCAGTTGGGTTATAAGTTCAAGAACGATGTCGATCAGTTGAAACGTGAAGTGGAAGAAGCGAATATCTGCTTTATGCATGCACCCATGTTTCATCCGGCATTAAAAACGGTTGGTCCCATTCGCAAGAACCTCGGTATGCGCACTTTCTTCAATATGCTTGGACCAATGGTGAACCCGGCAAAGCCTGCTTATCAATTGGTAGGTGTATACAATTTAGAAATGGCACGTGTGTACAATTACCTCCTGCAACAAACTGGCGGTGCGTTTACGATCATTCACAGTCTGGATGGATATGATGAAATTTCACTCACCAACGATACCAAAGTAATTACCAATAAAGGTGAGTTTGTAATGACGCCGGAGCAGTTGGGTAAGCGTATGGTGCAGCAAAGCGATATTCACGGCGGCAACACTGTGGACGAAGCTGCAAAGATCTTCACCAAAATTTTAAGTGGCGAAGGCACCTGGGCGCAGAATGCAGTAGTAATGGCGAATGCAGCAATGGGTTTGTATTGCACAGGTGCGTATAAAACTTATGATGATGCATTTGCAGCAGCTGTTGAAAGCTTGGAAAGTGGTAAAGCAAATAATTGTTTGAAAAAACTGATTGAGCTGAATGGTTAAGAATTGAGCCACAAAGGCACAAGGAACACAAAGATTCACGAAGAGAGAAAACATGAATATATTAGATAAGATCATTGCGCAGAAAAGAATTGAAGTGGAAGAGCGTAAAGCAACAACGCCTGTTGAAGTATTGCGCAGCTTGCCGCTGTATGGCCGCAATACATTTTCATTGAAACAGTTTTTGCTCGATGATACTAAGACCGGCATTATTGCAGAGTTCAAACGACAGTCGCCATCAAAAGGTGTCATCAACGGAACAGCCGATGTGGTGGAAGTAACAACTGCTTATACCAACAACGGTGCATCCTGCTTAAGCGTGTTGACCGATGAACAATTCTTTGGCGGCAGCACCGGCGATTTAATGAAAGCAAGAGTTAACCGTATTCCCATTCTCCGCAAAGATTTTATTGTGGATGAATACCAGATCGAAGAAGCAAAAGCAATGGGTGCTGATGTAATTTTACTCATCGCTGCCTGTTTAACAACAGAAGAAGTAAAACGCCTGGCTGCTTATGCAAAACAACTGGGACTGGAAGTATTGCTTGAGCTTCACGATGAAGATGAGTTACAACATATCTGCGAGGAAACAGAGATCGTCGGCATCAACAACCGCAATCTAAAGACATTTGAAGTGGATATTGAACGTAGCTTACGTATGGCAAAACGAATTCCCGATACAAAAATTAAAGTAGCAGAGAGTGGTATCAGTTCAATTGAAAATATTCAACTGTTCAAAGCAAATGGTTTCAGAGGTTTTTTGATCGGTGAGAATTTTATGAAAGAAGAAAATCCTGGAAAAGCGTTTGAAGCATTTGTACAACAACTAAAAGAAAAAGCATGAACATAAAAGTATGTGGCATTACCACAGCAAAACAGGTACAACAGTTAGACGGATTAGACATTGATTTCGCAGGATTCATTTTTGTGCCCGATTCGCCACGTTATGTAGAAGGCAAACTAGATAAAAATGCGGTTAAGAATGCAGATTTCGATCTGAAGAAAGTAGGTGTCTTTATTAATCCATCGTACAGTGATATACTGGATGCGATTGAAGATTATGGTTTGGATGTGGTGCAATTGCACGGCGAAGAAACGCCTGAGTTTTGCAGCGATCTGAATGAAGACGTGGAAGTGATCAAAGTATTTCATATTGATGAATCGGTAAAAGATATTGATGCGTTGGTAGCGCCTTATGATGAAGCTTGTGATTATTATCTCTTCGATACAAAAGCAGGTGATCAGAAAGGTGGTACAGGTAAACAATTCGACTGGAGTATTATTGCAAAAAGCAAAATTGAAAAGCCGTTTTTCTTAAGTGGTGGAATTGGTGTGGAAGATATTGCGCAGATCAAGAAGTTTAAACATCCCGATTTTTATGGCGTTGATATCAACAGTAAATTTGAAACAGAACCGGGCGTGAAAGATATGGCGAAAGTGCTGCAGTTTAAAGTGGGGATGAAGTAAGAGTTGCCGTCTGACGCCCTCGTCTGACGGATTCAATAGAAACGATTGCGTTTGCTGACAAAACCATTTAAGCAAAGCGTATGCGCATAAAAGTCTGCGGTATGACCGAACTGGAGCAATTGCAACAACTGGGCGACCTGGGTGTTGAATTTGCTGGTATGATCTTCTATCATAAATCGCCAAGGTTTGTGTTGCGTACGCTTACGGGTGAGCAGGTGAAAAGGGCAAAATTGAAAGTGTATAAAGTGGGTGTGTTTGTGAATGCTTCGTATGATGAGATCATCAACCATGTTGAGAATTTTGGTTTGGATATGGTGCAACTGCACGGTGATGAAACGCCGAAGTTTTGTGAAAAGGTGAGTGATTATATTTCGGTGATCAAAGCATTTCGGATTACGGATGATGATAACATACAATGGATGATCAAGGATTATGTGGAGGCCTGCGATATGTATATGTTCGATACGATGGGTGCAGGTTATGGTGGAACTGGCAAGAAGTTTAACTGGAATATGTTGAAAGGACTCGACATTGGTAAGCCGTTTTTCTTAAGTGGCGGTATTGAACCAACAGATGCAGAAGCAGTGAAAGAGTTTGCGAAAGAACCGGTGGCAAAGGACCTGTTTGCATTGGATATGAACAGTAAGTTTGAAATAAGTGCAGGTGTAAAGGATATGAGTTTGGTGAAGAAGTTTGTAGAGGAGGTGAGAGGATGAAGAAGCCGATAGTTGGCAGTGGTTAGTAGATAGAGGAAAGAAGTGGGAGATAAGAAGTAAGAAGAACTTGCAAGTCAGATGCCAGCGTTATTGTATAATGGTTAAAAAAAAGAAGCATGCACTTTACAGAAAATGATCTTGTTTTTCAGCTCTTCAAAAAAGCACTTGCTGATCATGAGTTTGTTGTTTCAGATATAACGGAAGACGAACTTGTTTGTATCGTGAAAGGTGATTTCGAGCTGACCGTTAGCCCGGATAACTTAAGAAAAGAGTTTGCACATGAAAATGATGAAAACGTAGTAATGGAATTTGCGGCAGCTATTGCTTCCGCAGGTGAGGAAATTCCAACTTGGGAAGTAGCAAAAGATAAGGTGTTTCCATCTTTCTTTCCCAGCGATTATGATTACGGCGAGTTTGTTAATTTTTCAGTTACTGAAATGTTCAATACTGTTTTTGTTTATGAAGAAAAGTTAAGTAAAAAATGGATCGATGAAGGTCAAGTTGACAAATGGGGAATTGACAGTGAGACTTTAGTAAGGCATGCAAATGAAAACCTTGATAGAACGTTTGAGGAAGCTGAACTTGAGATTGAACTAATTGAAGGACGAAAGCTTGTTTTTTTGGAAACTGTGGAAGAAACTAAAAAAGCTGTTTTTCTACTTTCTAAAAGACTTAAAGACAAAGTAAGTGAAGAGTTAGGCTGGCCGATTTATGCAGTAATTCCTGTGCGGGATTTTTTGTATCTATTTTCTGAGAAGGATTCTGAATTTTTTATTGAAAGAGTTGGTGGTGTTGTAATAC
>JAACZX010000527.1 GCA_009996555.1 Chitinophagaceae bacterium
GATTTAAGATTTTTCTGACGGAGCCATGCCATGCCTTTTACCCAGAAGTTGGCGGAAGTTGCCTGCTCATTTACAAGAAACAACATCCTGTCGTCCGGAATACTACCGGCACCTGCAGATTTTAAATAATCACGAAATAAGCCTGCATCACTGTCAGCATAAGAAAGCGGGCGAATGTGCTGGTAAGTTGAAATGCCAAGGATCATGGCATAACTCTGCCCCCCCACCACTGCAGAGGTATCAGCAGGTTGCGTAGTCTGGGCTTGTGCTAAGTTTAATTCTGCATTAAGTAAAAAAAATGCAGTCAGCAGAACAAGGAGGGCTTTACAATTTCGCATATATTCGAAGGCGAAAGTACTTAAACAGATTTAAGAAGACAAGACCAAAACCAATGCAGTCGCCACCAAAACCACGAACTGGAAAAAACCGACAATCAATTTTAAAAAGAGCTTACAAGTCTTTCTACCATTTTTACCTGCGGTATCTTTTTAAGCGTGACACTATACTGGCAACTATTTCTGTATTTCTTTTTATCTGGCTGCTTTCACTCATCCCCTTAAACACCGGCATTCTCAATCCGTTTAAAACTGCTTTAAAGGATCTTGATTTTAACGACATTTCCTACTCTGTACTGAATAAAAATAAAAACACACCTATTGACAGCCGCATTGTTATTGTAAACATTGGCAATGCCGACAGAGCAGGGCTTGCTATGATGATTGAACAACTGAAAGCAGCTGAGCCAAAAGTAATAGGGCTTGATGTTACATTCAATTCAGCAAAAGATCCTCATACAGATTCGTTACTTGCAAGTACAATTGCCAACAGCTCCAACCTTGTTGTGGTTTCAAGGCTCGACTGGAAAAATAAAAAAACACCGGAGGATGTTGGTTATTTTGGCCGGTTTGAAAAATATCATGGCTATGCCAACCTGATTGGTGAAGATGGCGGGACCATCCGCAGCTTTTCACCTTATGAAAAGTCGGACAGTATCGTATACAGCAGTTTTCCTGTGGCAGTAGCAGAACTCGCCGACAGCAAAGCAGTAGAAAAACTCAGAAAACGTAAACGTGAATACGAGATCATTAACTACAGCCGCAATACTGATCAGTATGTGATTATAGAAGGAACAGATGTGCTGGAGAACAATGTAGCAGCTTCGCTTCTTAAAGATAAAATTGTGTTGATGGGCTACATCAATCACGATCCATTCAATATTGAAGACAAACATTTTACACCGCTTAACAGCCGCTTTGCAGGAAAATCCACACCGGATATGAACGGCATTCTGATACATGCCAATATTATTTCAATGGTGCTGGATGGAACATATATCCGAAACATTCCGTCTGGTATTTTCTGGATCATCACCATCCTGATAGCCTGGCTGCATGTAGCACTGTTCATGCGTTATTATATTGAAGAGCATATCTGGTTTCACCTGGTAGCAAAAGTGGCGCAGATATTCTTTGCGATCCTCTCTGTTTACATCGGTATTCTTGTATTTGATTGGTTTCACTTAAGATTTGACACCAAAATCTCATTAATTGTCATTATCTTGGCCATCGATATTATCTATTTCTACGAAGCGCTCGCTGTATGGCTGCATACAAAATTTGGTTTTCAAACCAGTTTTCATTCAAAATCACATTAATCAATCATGAAGCACATTCACATCTTCCTCCTGCTCACATTTTGCAGTATGGTAGCAAATGCCCAAAAGGCAAACTCTTTTCTCGTTTATTCTGTTAAGGGTAACGTTTCCATCGTAGAAAACAACAAAGGAACAAAAGCACAGATCGGTAAACTGCTGACCGACAACTCAACAATCACAGTAGGTGCCAACTCATTGGTGAGCATTATCTGCAATGAAGCAAGTTTGTTTTCCATTACCAAACCGGGTACTTACAGCATGACCCAGTTCAAAGATTCCTGTTTGGCAAACAAAAGTTCCATTACTTCTAACTACCTGAAGTTTATCTGGAACCAGCTTACCACACCCAAAGGGGCTCCGGAGAAAAACCGCAAAAGCTACATGAACAATGTGGGTGCTGTGAGCCGCACAAACATCAGCATCTGGATCGATTCAAGACTGGATACAATCAATTATTACAGCGGCGATTTCCCCATTTCATGGAAATGCTATTCTGATGCAGATGAGTTTACGTTTGATATTTACGAAGAAGCAGAAAACGGCAAACCTGTTTTCCAGAAAACTGTAAAGAAAACAAGCGTTCCTTTTGCTGACTTTTCATCGAAACTGAAAAAGAACAAGCCTTATTTCTGGCAGGTAAATGTAAAGAACGAAGATCCTGAAAGACGTAAAGTTGTTTATATCTGGGATAAAGCTTCTTTTGAAAAATTACTGGCACAAATTCGAAGTGCACATAACGGAACTGAAACAGCTGCTGAAGAAAATTTCCGCATTGGCTTCTTACTTGAATCTGCAAGATTCTATTCAGAAGCATACGGTTATTACCAGAAAGCTGCACAGCTTAATCCGGAACTGGAACTCTATAAAAAAACATTAGAGGCTTTCAAAAAAGATTATGCTATAGGCCAATGATCAAACTCATTTTACTTTTTGAACGGCTGCTACATGCAGCCGTTTTTTTGTGAAAGAAAAAGAAGTCATTCATCCATCTTCTACCGACATTTGCAGCCAAACGCTACACACAATGAAGATCCGCTTCTGGAGCATAGGCAAGCCGCATGAACAATATGTAAAAGCAGGTGTGGAAGATTTTACAAAACGCATCTCTAATTACTACCCGGTTGAATGGAGCATTATTCCTGTGCCGAAAAATGCAGCTGCACTTGGTGAAACAGGTTTAAAAAAGAAAGAAGGAGAAGTATTGCTGGGCATGCTCGATAAAGATGACTACCTGGTTGCATTAGATGAGCGTGGCAAACAACTGAGCAGCGAAGGCCTGGCAGAATTTATTATGAAACGCACCAACGAAAGCACAAAGAATCTTGTGTTTCTGATTGGTGGAGCGTATGGCATTGATGAAGCGGTGATGCAACGGGCGAATTACAAATGGAGTTTATCGCAATTGGTGTTTCCGCATCAGCTGGTGCGATTGATCTTAGCCGAACAGGTATACAGAGCCTGCAGCATTAACCGGAATGAAAAATATCATCATAGTTAAGTACCAGGTACGAAGTTGGAAGTACGTCTGACGCCCTCGTCTGACGGATGCAGCAAGAACTTTATTTCAGATTTTAGATTTACGATTGCAGATTTCATGACTCACGACTAACGATTCACGACTTACGATTGACATTGCCTATTTCTCATTAGATTTGAACATAAACGATTAACGAAATGGATATTCCTGTTACCTACCTCATTATTGGATTTACCTGCCTGGTTTCAATTCCTGCTTTTGGAAATGAAAAGATGATCAACAACATGGTGTTCTACCCTGCACGCATGAAAAACGGGAAAGAACTCTATCGTTTTTTAACGCATGGTGTGTTGCATGGCGACTACATGCACCTCATCTTTAATATGCTTACGTTGTACTTCTTCGGCCCTTATGTTGAAGGATCAATTCTTGGAAAGCTTCCCTTTATTCTTTTATATGTTACTGCATTGGTTGCTTCTTCTGTGTTTGATTTCTTTAAACATAAAGACAATTATCATTATCGTTCGCTTGGTGCATCGGGTGCGGTATCGGCAGTGCTGTTTGTAACAATCATTGTTGATCCGTGGGCAAGGAATATTTGCCTGTTTGGTGTATTGTGTTTACCCAATATCATTTTCGGCATTGCTTACATTGCGTACTCCAGCTATATGGATAAACGTGGCGGCGATAATATTGGCCACAATGCTCACCTGTGGGGTGGCGTGTATGGCTTCATCTTTGCTGCTATTGCAAGACCCGATCTTTTACAAGGATTTATTGAGCAGTTAACGCATCCCCGTTTTTAACGAGAGCTTTAATACAGCAGTGGTACTGTCGGTGAGTTTAAAACGATCATCAATCCGGTGACCAACAACCCAGATGATCTTTTTATTGCTTTCCAGCACCCACACATTTTCTTTTTCGGTCTTCGATAATTTCTGATCGATAAAGAAACGGGCCAGCTTCTTTTTCTTCTTCATACCAAGCGGATAAAAGTAATCGCCTGTTTTATACTTACGCAACAGCAGGGGAAATGCGATGTGCTTTGCATCAAGTAATGCTTCTGTATTGGAATTGGGAATTGGGGATTGGGAATTGGGGATCTGTTTCACTTCTAAAAGTCCTGCGGCAAATCCTGTTGTTCCCGGTCCTTCCACAATTACATGTCCAAGTTCTGCATCTTCAACCGGTGCAATTACCAGCCATGCACGGTTTTTAATAATGCGGAATGCAAGTATTGGCGATGTAATGAACTTACCGGTTTCTGCAACCGCCAGCTTTTCCACTTCTGCAATTTGTTTTTCAGTAAAGCCATAGGGTTTGATGATCTCGTAGATCAATGCCCGGTTGTTGTACTGCAATAACTGCTTGGCAGGAATATGCACTTCAGCTCCTTTTTCTTTACACAGTTTTTTAATGAGTTGCTGTGTTGCTAATTTGTACAAAGCATCAATTGATTTGAAGCGTTCAAGATTATCCTGCAGATTTTGTTTTAACTGCGGATATACTTTTTCAATAGCCGGAATAATTTCGTTGCGGAAAAAATTGCGGGTGTATTTCGACGATTGATTGGATGAATCTTCTCTGTACTGCAGATTATTTTCTACAGCATACTGCAGCAATTCTTCTTTTGTAAACGAAAGCAACGGACGTTTGATGTGTCCATAAGCAACCGGAATACCCGTTAAGCCATGCAAACCTGTACCACGGAAGAAATGCATGAGCAGGGTTTCGTTGTTATCATCGGCATGGTGGGCGGTAAGAAGGTGAGTGGGGGCCGCTGCGTCAGACGCCCTCGTCGGACGGGATGAAAACTTGTGCTCAGTTAATTCGTCCGACGAGGGCGTCTGACGAACAACCAACTCCTCAAACCATTCGTACCGCAACACACGTGCAGCTTCCTGGATGGAAAGTTTCTGTTCAGTTGTGTATGCTGCTGTATCAAATTTCTTTACTAATACTTCCACATTGTACTTGGCTCCTAATGAACGCACAAACGCTTCATCGCCTTCACTCTCCTCTCCTCTTAATTGAAAATTGCAATGTGCAATGCTGAAGTTATAGCCGGACTTTGCACAAAGATCAACCAGCACCACACTGTCAACTCCACCGCTAACGGCAAGGAGTAGTTGATCTTTGGATTGAAAAAGATGATGCTGTTGAATGTATTGTTGAAAACAGGAAAGAAAACTCATTAGCTAACTAAATATTTATAAGTCATCCACAATCCTGACAGTAAAAAAACTACTCCGAAAACTAACATCACGTATGAAATCTTTGAAAAATCAAATTTGGTTTTGAAAATATATTCAGTTGGATTATCGGGATTATAAATAACAATAACTTTCTGTCCTTCTTTAAAAAGAAATCTGGGAGGAGCAATAGATGCTTTTTGCTCAATCAGCTTTTTTTCTTTGGTTTGAAACCGAATAACAGGATATGATGCGCTCATGTTATTTATTCCGTTTGATGTTTCAAAGCCGTTGATTACTCCATCAGTCTCAACACCATCTTGCAATAACACTTTTCGTTTATCCATTAATTGAAGTGCTACATAAATAGCCACTGTCCCTACAACTAAAAAAACTATCGGAATAAAAATATCCTCCATAAAAGACTTTCATTTAAAATTTGAAACATTAAAAGACGGGTCTTACAATCTTTACAAAACAATTATTTTGAAAACAATCTAATTACTAAAAAAAGAATAAGGCCCAAGATAGACAATCCAATAAGAAACATTCCACCAAGCATTGTTATCACTCCTTCCCCATGAACATTGCTTGTATCAGGTGTAATAACGAAAAATATTCCTATCAATACAAGAACGAATGTTACGATATAAGCTTTCTTAGCTGCAGTATCGTTAAAAACACTATCCATAACTATTAATCTATTTAAATCTATTCTTATTCTTTTTCATGCTTCAGATAATTCTTAAAAACAAAAGAAAACAACTGAGCCTAATATCATTTCCAATAACACTATTTGTGTAAACACATAATTACCCCTTTTTTTAACCAGTAACTTTACAATCAGGTCAAAAACAAAAAGTAGTATTGAAGCAATCAAAAGTAAACCCGGCAAAACAAGTTGGCTGAATTCCTCCTCGTTAAACGGATTAAAGTAAAATATTACGAGCGCCGTCAAAAAAAGAACAACAGAAGACACATTTAATATTGAAAGCCGCATTAATCGCATTCTATACAAATTAAATATTAAAACGTCAACTCCTCCAACGCTCCTCTCAACTCTCCATATGCATGCTGCTCGCCTTTTTCTTTTGCTACCTGCATTCCCTTTTCATACCAGGCAATGGCCGCATCATTGTCATCTATCCGTTCAAACAATTTGCCCAAATGGTAGTACGAACCCACATAACCCGCATCTGCCGCCAGCAATTCTTCAAACAATTGTTTTGCCGTTGTATCGTCGCCCAGCTTTATATGTTCCAGCGCCAATGCATGTTTCAGAAAACTATCATTGGGACTATCTGCTAAAAATTTCCGCAGCTGTTCTATCCGCTCCATGTTTATGATTTTTTTTTCGTTTCTGTGTGCCGATGAGCGACTCAAACCTTTATCTTTGTATAGTTGCATAAACAACTATTTCTTAACTCATACAAAAAATTGCTTGC
>JAACZX010000528.1 GCA_009996555.1 Chitinophagaceae bacterium
GTTAAACACTTTTTGTGTTAAGCAATTGTTACCGGAACAAGGGCGACGAATGTAAATGACAATCAGCTACCAGCAAAAACAAATCCGTACTATAATTTCTTCAACCCTAATGCACATTAAATTCAGGGTTATCCACCGGTTTTTTACACTCATTCACACAAACATGCCTGCTTATCCTCAATTTAATTTTTTTTGCGCCTTCACCTAATGCATTTCCACACAGCCTGTGCAGAAAGATAGTTGCCCCTTTTTTTGGCCGGACGCTGCAGATTACAATATGCCTTTTTTCTGAAAAAAGCAGGAAAACCGAAGGTTCGGGCAGTTTCAAAACTCATTTATCAGTCAAGCAGTCAATCAATTATCTTTGCAGCTTTCTGAATAAAGTTTACACACAGCATGACGATCAGTTATAAATGGCTGCATGAATATCTGCCAGTAACAGTTGAGCCCGAACGTTTGAGCCGTATTTTAACCTCTATTGGCCTTGAAGTGGAGAGCATGGAGGCATACGAAGAAATAAAAGGAGGATTACAGGGCCTTGTAATTGGCGAAGTTCTTACTTGCGAGAAACATCCCGATGCCGATAAATTATCGATTACCACTGTAAATGCGGGAGCAGCAGAACCGTTGCAAATCGTGTGTGGTGCACCCAATGTTGCTGCCGGGCAAAAAGTAGTAGTAGCAACAGTTGGCACTACTATCTATCCTTCAAGTGGCGAACCTCTTACCATGAAAAAGGTGAAGATCCGTGGCGTTGAAAGTCATGGTATGATTTGTGCCGAAGATGAAATTGGATTAGGCAGCAGCCATGCAGGTATTCTTATATTACCGGCCGATGTAAAAGTGGGCACAGCAGCTGCTGATTATTTTAAACCATATACCGATTGGGTAATTGAAATTGGTTTAACACCCAACCACATGGATGCAATGAGCCATATAGGTGTGGCACGTGATGTAATTGCTTATCTCAACTTCCACGATAAAAAACAGTACACACTCAAATCGCCTTTCAGCAACGGGTTTAAAGTTGACAGGAAAACGTTACCCATTACCGTAAGTATTGAAAACAACAATGCCTGCCAACGTTATTCAGGTGTAAGTATTTCAGGCATTACTGTGCAGGAAAGCCCGGTGTGGATGAAACAACGGTTGAAAGCAATTGGCGTTCGTCCGATTAATAACATTGTAGATATTACCAACTACATCCTTCATGAAACAGGACAGCCGCTGCATGCGTTTGATGCAGATGCTGTTACCGGCGGAACTGTCGTGGTGAAAAATCTTGCAGAGGGCACAGCCTTTCTTACTCTCGATGAAAAAGAACGGAAGCTGAGTGCTGATGATCTGATGATCTGCAATAAAGAAGAACCCATGTGTATTGCCGGTGTGTTTGGTGGTACAAAAAGCGGTGTAAAAGAAACAACAAAGAACATTTTTTTAGAGAGTGCCTGGTTTAATCCCGTTACCACCCGCAAAACATCGTTTCGCCATAACCTGCGTACAGATGCAGCTACCCGTTTTGAAAAAGGAGTTGACATCAGCAATACTGTAAATGTTTTGAAACGTGCAGCACTGTTGATCAAAGAACTTGGAGCAGGTGAAATTGCCAGCGATATTGTGGATGTATATCCGGCACCAAAAGAGAAACAACAGATCGCTTTAAAATATCATTATCTCAAGAAGATCAGTGGAAAGAACTATCACCCCGATACAGTAAAGAAAATATTTGAATCACTTGGGTTTGAATTGATCAAAGAATCGATTGATGAAATATGGGTAGCGGCTCCGTTCAGCAAACCTGATATGGAATTACCTGCTGATCTTGCAGAAGAAATTATGCGGATTGATGGGTTGGATAACGTTGAAATTCCTACCAGCATTACCATTTCCCCTTCTACAGAAGCAGATCAAACCAGCTTTGCTTACAAAGAAAAGATCAGCAACATCCTTGCAGGCCAGGGTTTCAATGAAATATTTACCAACTCCATTGCCAACAGTGCCTGGTACGATGAAGAAGTGTTGACCACAACAGTAAAAATGCTGAACAACCTCAGCGCTGAGCTGAATGTGATGCGTCCTTCTATGCTGGAAACCGGGTTACAGTGTCTTTCGTTTAACCTTAACCGTAAGAATAATAGTTTACGTCTGTTTGAGTTTGGTAAAACCTATACCACTTCAGACATTGGTAAATATTTTGAAACAGACCATTTAGCCATCTATACTACCGGTAGCACTGAAGCATCATGGAAACAAAAAGCATCCGCAGTTGATGTTTACTTTTTGAAATCGGTTGTAAACAGCATATTGAAATATGCAGGTTTAACTGCTGAAACTGAAATTGCAGAAACAGAAAAAGGTTTCAGCGGGCTGATCAATTACAAAGTAAAAAAACAGATCGTTGCAAAAGTTGGCATTGTTGATGCTGCACAATTGAAACAGTTCGATATTAAACAACCGGTTTACTTTGCTGACATCAATTGGAATATTCTTACCCAGCTGGCATCAAAAGCCAAACTGGAGTATAAAGAAATTGCACGTTTTCCATCAGTAGAGCGTGACCTGGCCATTGTTATTGAAAAATCGATCAGTTATGCAGAGGTGGAAAAAGCTATCGGGAATGCAAAAGTGAGCCGTTTAAAATCGGTTTCGTTGTTTGATGTGTTTGAAAGTGAAAAGATAGGTGCAGGAAAAAAATCGCTGGCACTCAATTTTGTGTTCCAGGACGATGAAAAGACCCTGACAGATAAAGAAACTGAAAAAATGATGGGCACACTTGTTCAAACACTGGAAAAACAATTTGCTGCTGAAATCAGGAAGTAACCAATACAACTCAATTCATCGTGACAGTTATTGACAGCCATATTCAATCGCTCCAGCAAAAAATGCAGCTGCTTGTTAAAAAGCATCAGCAACTGGAAAAGGAGAATAAAAAGCTGAAGGATGAATTGATTACCCTGAAAGAACAGCAATATGGCAGAAAGCAGGAAATAGAAGTGTTGGAAATGCAGAACGCCATCCTGAAAGCATCGCAACAGCAATTAGACGATAAAGAAAAAAAGGAACTGGAAAAGAAACTTCACCTGTTTATAAAGGAGATCGACCGCTGTATTGCCCTGCTTTCGGAATAAATTCAGATTCGTTTAATGATACGCATCTTCATTTCATCATTTCCCTGTTGCAGTTCAAGGGTGTACACACCGTAAGGCAGGTCATTTAAACCGTTCCAGGTAAGAGAACAGTGAGAGGTAACTTCTGATTCCAGACTACGGCATACAGATCCTTTCTCATCAATCAACACAGCCTTTACGGCGTTCTCACCCGGCGAAGAAAGTTCCAGCGTAAGTGAATCAATGAATACTTGTGGTTTCACTTTTGCGAACATGTTTCTGAGGTTGAATTGTGGCTATTAAATGGGCGGTTTTTTCTCAGTTGGCAACGGATAGATAAGGAGGCTTTTTTACGAGGCTCTAATATATAACAACATTTTTATATTTTGGTATGATGGAATCATTAATTCCCATAAACATTATTATTGGCGACAGGAGTTACCGGATAAAAGTTAGTCCTGAGCATGAAGAGCATGTTCGCAAAACGGTGAAGATCATCAATGAAAAGATCATTGAATTTAAAACCAGCTTTGCCGGTAAGGATATGCAGGATTATGTGGCAATGGTACTCATTTGGTATGCTACCGATGTTACAGCAGTTTCATCAAAAGAAGAGAATAGCACAAACGAGGAAGCCGCAGCGGAAGCTTTACAAAAACTTGAGCTGCAGATAGACCAGCTTCTTCAACAGAACAAGCCATAAATAAGATCAACTATTCACAACGGCTTAGCATCTGCACAGGCGCTACGCCGTTTTCTACTTCTTTTTTCTGTATTTTCGCCACTATTGTCCCACTATGAACTTGTATAACGCCATAGAAAGGAACGATTTGCAGTAAGAAACAAACCCCGTCAAACAACAATGGAACCCGTAATTGTATACGCTATAATTGGAATCATCGCCCTCGTAATTGGAGTGGTGGCAGGTAAATTCATCTTTGCGAAAAACACCCGTAAACAGGTGGAAGAAGCAGAAGCCCAGGCTCAATCAATTGTAAAAGAAGCAGGAATACGAGCCGAAACCATCCGCAAAGAGAAAGAACTTGAAGCAAAAGAGAAATTTGTTCAACTGAAAGCTGACCATGACCGTGAGGTGATGGACCGTAACCGTAAGATCAGTGAAAGTGAAAACCGTGCACGCCAGAAAGAACAATCTATTAACCAGAAAGAAAGCAATCTTGATAAGCAGATCAAAGAAAACGAAGCCATCAAGGAAAATCTTAACCGCCAGATCGAGGTGGTGAACCTGAAGCGCACTGAACTGGAGAAACACCAGGAAGAGCATATCCGCAGGCTGGAGAAAATTGCCGGTTTAAGTGCCGAAGAAGCCAAAAACCAATTGGTTGAAAGCTTAAAGCAGGAAGCACAAACCCGTGCCCTTGCACTTCAGCAGGAAATTATTGAGGATGCCAAACTTAAAGCTGGCAAGGAAGCACGTAAGATCGTGATCCAAACCATTCAACGTACGGCTGCTGAACAGACAATTGAAAATACGGTAACCGTTTTCAACCTTGAAAGCGATGAAATAAAAGGACAGATCATTGGCCGTGAGGGGCGTAACATCCGTGCTATTGAAGCGGCTACAGGTGTTGACCTGATCGTGGATGATACACCTGAGGCGATCCTTCTTTCTTCATTCGATCCGCTTCGTCGTGAAGTTGCCCGTTTGAGTTTGCAGCGCCTGGTAGCTGATGGACGTATTCACCCTGCCCGTATTGAAGAAGTGGTGGAAAAAACCCGCAAGCAACTGGAAGAGCAGGTAATGGAAATTGGGGAGCGTACAGTTATTGAATTAGGTATTCATGGTATGCACAAAGAACTGATCAGGATGGTGGGACGTATGCGCTTCCGTTCTTCTTATGGTCAAAACCTGTTGATGCACAGCCGTGAAACAGCCAATCTTTGCGCTATCATGGCATCGGAACTGGGCATGAACCCTAAACTGGCTAAACGTGCAGGTCTGTTACACGATATTGGTAAAGTACCTGATGAAGAAACAGAACTGAGCCACGCATTACTTGGTGCCAAGCTCGCTGAAAAATATGGTGAGAACCCGGCGGTTGTAAATGCCATTGGTGCCCACCACGATGAAATGGAAATGCAGTATGTGATTTCTCCTATTGTGCAGGCTTGCGACGCTATCAGCGGTGCAAGACCGGGAGCCCGCAGGGAAATCATGCAGCAATACCTCCAGCGTATCAAGGATCTTGAGAACCTCGCAATGGGTTATCCCGGTGTTGAGAAAGCCTATGCTATCCAGGCCGGCCGTGAGTTGCGTGTAATTGTGGAAGCAGAAAAAGTAACAGATGCAGAATCAGATAAACTGAGTTTTGAAATGGCGCAGAAGATCCAGACCGAAATGGTGTATCCCGGCCAGATCAAAGTGACTGTTATCCGTGAAAAAAGAGCCGTAAACGTGGCCAGGTAGTTTGGGAAAACTTTAGTTGATTTTATTATAAATTCTCTTGAAAAAGGCACAGTTTTGATTTATGAAACAGTGCCTTTTTTTTATTCTTTTATGCATACAGCTAACCGCAAATGCACAAAAGAAATCAACGCCATGGAACTTTAGGACATCACTTGAACTCAATCAACTACGCACGCTGGGCGGCAGCTTATCAATTCACCCTTCTATTGGTAATCATTTTACTCTGGGTGCAGGCATTGACCTTATCAGGGTGCAGGGTATTTCAAAAAATGTTGTGCCCATCTACCTCGATGCAGGTCTTAAGTTTCCTGTAAAAGATTTTGAACCATTCCTGTTTCTGCAAGGTGGTATTCCAGCCTATCTTCAGCCTGTCACAAGCCCCACCCCAAATACAAGAGCAGAGTTTGCCGGCAAATCATTTTTGGGAGCAGGGGCTGGTTTCTCAATTGGAAAAAAAACAGCCAAACTAAAACCATTCCTGGCTTTTAAATACAGGGTTTACCAGTTTACTGAAACGGTTATTGCAAACAATGGGGATAGAGAAGTTATACGACGGCCTGAAAAAGAACAGTACAGTTTTTCCATAGGAATCGTTTATTAGCTTGAACAGCATTTTTGCCGGGAGCACACCTGAATTGACTTTTTTTCCAAATTCCTTGAAACAAATTACCAATTCCTGCAAAAACCCCCTACCTTTGCCGTCCTAAAATTAAGAGTTATGAACGCAGCTGTTGCATTTGTACATGAGCAATTGACCGCTAAGAAAGAACAACCAAAGTTCAAAGCAGGTGATAACGTTACTGTGAACTATAAGATCGTAGAAGGTGGTAAAGAGCGTATCCAGGGTTTCCGTGGAGATGTGATCAAACGCCAGGGACAAGGCGCAACTGCTACATTTACAGTGCGTAAGATCTCTGATGGTATTGGTGTAGAACGTACATTCCCTGTAAACTCTCCTAACGTTGATTCAGTTGAACTGAACAAAGTTGGTAAAGTAAGCCGTGCGAAATTGTTCTACCTCCGTGAAAGAAGCGGTAAAAGTGCCCGTATTAAAGAAAAGCGCATGAGATAAGCCTTTTCGAAAGCATATTACTAAAAGGGGAAAGCAAAACTTTCCCCTTTTATGTTTTTATTACCGGATATGATTCCTATATTTACAGACCCTGAATCAAAAAAGATTCGCTTAATCCCATACCTTTTGAAATAATC
>JAACZX010000461.1 GCA_009996555.1 Chitinophagaceae bacterium
CTGAAAATGTGTTGGTGGCAAGAAATACAATTGGAATCAATGAGGCCGTATGGGAAGAAATGGCATTCAAGTATAATCTTGTCGAGTTCTGTACCTCAATTAAGCCCGCTTGCTTTCAATATCTTTTCAAACAAGGGTATGAAAAAGTAATTTACCTGGACCCGGATATTTATGTGTTTGGTTCGATGGATCCTGTTTTTTCGAAGCTGGAAAATGCGTCAATTATTCTTACTCCACATATCGTCTCTGCTCACACACCTTTTGAAGGAGATTATCCCGATTATCTTTTTCTGGTGAACGGGACCTTTAATCTTGGTTTTTTGGCGGTGAAAAAAAGTGAGGCTTCCAGTGAAATGTTGTATTGGTGGAATCACAGGTTAAAGGATGAATGTTTTTTTGACAATGAAAGAGGTATGGCTACTGATCAGAAGTGGATGAATATGCTGCCTTCCTTTTTTACGAGTAATGATTTACATGTTTCTCATGATCTTGGACTCAATGTAGCGCCTTGGAATTATCATGAACGAAAACTTTATTTAGAGAACGAAACGATAATGGTGTGCGACCGGATAACGGATAATCAGAAACTGAAAATGCCTTTGCAGTTTGTGCACTTTTCAGGCTATGATTATCGAAGTTTTGTCAATGACAAAATCACTCATAAAAACGAAGACCTGAAAGGCTTTGATGATCTTACATTGATCTTTGAAAAATATGCTGCTGCTTTAAAAGAAAGTGATTTGTTTAAATTTTATCACTTTTCGTACACGTATGGTTTTTTTAAAAACGGAAAAGTGATTAATCACCTGCAACGGAGAATTTATCGCAGATTATTGTCTGAAGGTCTGGCACCCGGTTATCCATTTGATGTAACAGACGGTACTTTTTATGCTCAATTGGTAAAACAAGGTCTTGTTGATCATTCATCAATGGCCTCTGATAAAGTGACTAATAAAACAATAAAAGGATTCAATAAAAAGCTGCAATTTGTGAATACGTTTTTCCGGGTTTTGAAATTTATAATCGGCATCAGGCGGTACAGTATATTGATCCGGTTTTTAAGGCGCTATTTCAGGGAGGAGAACCAGGCCTTTTTATATGATAAGTCCTTTGACAATAAAAGTTTGTGGTGATATTTTTGAATAATCAATGATTTCCAAGTTACTATACTATTTATTTCGTTATCCATTCCTCAAAATGAGCCTCGGCAGCATGGGTGGTAAAACAAAGATTATCAATCCTTCCATTACCGGCCACAAGCGAATCTTTATTGGTTCCAATGTTTACATCAATGATAAAGCATGGCTGGTATGTGAAGCGTTGACGGGTGATGCAAATGCAAAACTGTCGATTGGAGATGGTACATACATCGGCCGCTTCAGCCATATTTATGCTACATCAAACATTGAAATAGGAAAGAAGGTGTTGATGGCGGATAAGGTTTATTTAAGCGATAATCTGCATGGCTACAGGGATGTTGATCGGCCGGTGATTGATCAGCCCATTCAGCAAACAAACCCAGTTATAATTGCAGACGGGGCATGGCTGGGCGAAAATGTTTGTGTAATTGGCGCACGGGTTGGAAAGAACAGTGTGGTTGGTGCAAACTCAGTTGTAACAAAAGATATTCCTGATTATTGTGTTGCCGTTGGCAGCCCGGCTGTAATTATCAAACGCTATAATTTTGATACAAAACAGTGGTGTAAAACAGATAAAGACGGTCAATTTATTTAAATGAACAAACGTAAAGTTTTAATTACAGGGGGTGCAGGCTTTATAGGCTCCAATCTTTCTTTGTACCTGTTGCAAAACGGATATGAGGTAACGGTGCTGGATAACCTTTCTGAGCAGATACATGGTGTTGATGCAGAAGCAACATCGCCTTTGTATCAATCAATAAAAGAGAAGGTTCATTTTATTAAAGGCACAGTAACGTCTGTTGACGATTGGAAACAGGCAATTGCTGATAATGAAGTGATCGTTCATTTCGCTGCTGAAACAGGTACAGGACAATCCATGTACCAGGTGAGTAAGTATGTTGATGTGAACATTGGTGGCACCGGTATTTTGTTGGATATACTGGCCAATAATAAAACGAAGGTGAAGAAGGTTGTCATCGCTTCATCACGGGCCATTTATGGTGAAGGGAAATATTTGTCGAAAGAATTAGGTATTGTTTATCCGGCGCATCGCACTGCTGCTTTGATGGATGCCGGAAATTTTGAAGTAACATATCCCGGTGCAACAACGCCATTGCAGATCATGGCTACTGATGAAGAATCAAAGATCCATCCTTCATCCGTTTATGGCATTACCAAGCAAAACCAGGAACAAATGGTTATGACTGTTTGTTCTTCCATTGGTATTGCGCCGGTTGCGTTTCGTTATCAGAATGTATATGGTCCCGGTCAGTCATTAACCAATCCATACACAGGTATTCTTTCTATCTTCTCCACGCTTATTAAAAACCAAAAGCCCATAAATATTTTTGAAGACGGAAAAGAAAGCCGTGATTTTGTGTTTATTGATGATGTTGTGAAAGCTACATTTCTTGGTATTGAAAAAGATGAAGCAAATGGACAGGTGTTTAATGTGGGCACAGGTGTGGCAACAACTGTAGATGAAGTGGCGTCGCTTCTTGTTGAATACTACAATATACAAGTGCCGTTGCAGGTGTCGGGTAATTATCGGCTGGGCGATATCCGTCATAATTTTGCTGACATCAGTAAAATTGAAAAACTGCTTGGCTTTAAACCTTCGGTTGATTTTAAAACAGGGTTGAAAAAATTTGCTGACTGGGTGAATGCACAGGAAGTACAAAGCAGCAGGTATGAGGAATCAATTTCAGAAATGCGTTCAAAAGGATTGTTGAAATAAGATATGGCAAAAATTGGATTGGTAACGGTGTTGTTTAAAAGCGATGAGGTGCTTGAAGGCTTTTTCAACAGCATTTCAAAGCAAACGTTCAAAGACTATATTCTTTACCTCGTTGATAATTCGGTGAACGACAGATCGAACCAGGTGATTGCGGATTGTATGCAGAAGTATCCTGTTACACAATGTGAGCATATAAAAAATCCGGGAAATGAGGGTGTGGCAAGAGGCAATAATATTGGCATACAACAGGCATTGAATGATGGCTGTACACATATTCTTATTCTCAATAACGATATAGAAATAGAACAGGAAACTGCTTTTGCTTCGCAGCTTTCCATTTGCGAAGAAAGAGGAGAGAAGATTGTTGTGCCCAAAATATATTATCCAGACCGTACCATCTGGATGGCTGGTGGTGCTATGAATAAATGGCGGGCACTTGGTATTCATTATGGGTATAATAAACCCGATTCAGCAGAATACAACAGTGCAAAGTATATTACCTATGCGCCCACCTGTTACATGTTGGTAGAGCGTAGTGTATTTGATAAAGTGGGTATGATGGATGAGAAGTATTTTGCTTACTATGATGATACTGATTTTGTATATCGCTCCCTTAACAAAGGGTTTAAGATGTACTACGATCCTTCTGTTACCATCATACACAAAGTTTCTCATTCATCCGGTGGCGATTCTTCGTTTTATATTTTTTACTCTAACAGGAACAAACTCTATTTTATCCGGAAAAACTTTTCCGGTTTCCTGAAGTGGTTTGCTATTGGCTACACATTTTTCACCCGTATATTTTACTGGCTTCGTTTCAATAAAGAGCAACGTAAGAAATTAATACAGGCGTTGAAAGACGGGATGACTTATCCTGTGTAAGAACAGATCATCTCAAATGTGGATAGTTACCTGTAAAGCGATCTGTCTCCAGTTGTAATAGCCGTAGTACGATGCGGGTGTGGCTGTTGTTTGTTTGCAATGCTGTACAACCTGTTCAGCAAACGAATTCCAGTCATGATCTGCAACAACAGAAAGTTTGTTTCCGGTTACTGAATGCTCAATACCTGTTGCGCCGGTTTTGGTTGAAACGACTGTTGTGCCGCAGGCAATTGCTTCGATCATTTTTGTTTTAACACCACCTCCGCTTTGTACAGGATTTAAAAAAACATCAGCAGCTTTAAAGTAAAGATCAATATCATCTACAAACCCGGCATAAAAAATATGTTGCTTGTTCCATGCCTTTAATTCTTGTAGTTCTGCAGGCAGGCGTTTGCCTGTTATGAGCATGTTATAAGCGAGCCCTTTTTTTTGCAACAGCGGATTGATCTCTTCCAGTATTGCCATCAATGCATCATGATTGGGTTTGTAATCAAGAAGTCCGTTGAACAACAGCAGTGGCAGCGATGGATCAAGCTGATGCGTTGCACACACTATCTGTTTACTCTCCGCTTTGTCTGCAGGCATGCTTTCCTGTACAATACCGTAAGGAACTGTAATGCATTTCTGTGGTTGCAAATGCAATTGAGCAGTCATCCATTCACGATCATCTTCTGTAATACAAAAAACAATATCAGCTTTTCGCAATACAAACTTCTCGTATGCTTTTAATAAGGGCCACCAGCTTTTTCCTAATGTGCGGAAACGGTCGTATTCAATGTTGTGTGTGTGAACAATGAGTTTGATGTTGCAGCTGGCTTTCAGCAGCACACCCAGCCAGCCGAGGTAGGGATGTTCAATAATAACGGTAGTGATCCCTTCTTTTTTAATGAGTCGTTTCAGTCGAAAAAATGCGCCTGCATCAGCATAACGCAACCTGCTTTTTTTCAGCAGTGGACAAAAGTGATAGGTAGTTGCCTGTGTTGCGTCATTGTCTTCTGTACCTGCAACATATAAAACGCATTGCTCACCCAAATAATGATTGAAGTGAGCAATGAGTTTTTGTCCGCCGGAAAAATAAGGAAGATAAGGATAGGGGACAATATTCAATACCTTCTTCATCTTACGCCTGCTTGCTTGTTTTCCAGGCCATAAATAAACCACCCAGTACAATGAGGTAAACAAGCAGCGATGATATAAGTAATAACGTATCGCCTAATTTATACGACTTTGGTTCAAAACGTAATTCGATCTTGTGTTTACCTGCCGGAATTGCAAGACCACGGAGTGCATAGTTTGTCTTTACAATCTGCGCCTGCTTGCCATCAATGTAAGCATTCCATCCTGCAGTGTAATAGATCTCACTGAATACAGCAAACTGATTGGTTGCTGCATTTGATTCATAATTGATGATGTCGTTTTTATTTTCGATCAACTGAATGCTTGCTGTTGAATCGGCAACAGGAGCAGCAGGGATAGAAGATTTGAATTTGGTTTGTACTACTGCCGTGTCACGCAGGTTGGTGCTGTCCAGTGCTGCCATTTCTTCTTTACCATCGGCAACATATTTAATGCCTTTTACAAACCATACAGGTCCAAATGCTCCGGGGTTTTGTTGTGCAACAGGTTGACCTGTTTGCGGATTTGCAACAATCACATATTTGGTATTAAGCATGTTCAATACCTGCATATTGTTTCTTGCGATCTGGTGCTCAATGAGGTCCTGGTAGATCTGCAGCTTGGCAGGGTGGTAACCTCCTATGGAGTTGTGATGATAAGCCGTTATAGATTCATTGGTTAAATCAACGGTTGTGTTGAGTACACGGTAATAGCCTTTATCCTGTTTGATCATTCTGTCGGCATCCGTCATGGCAAATGCATTATCAAAGTCGGAAGAGTCAACAAAACTGTTTTCATTAAGGTAACGTTTGCCTACAGATAAAAGATCAGCCGAACTTAATACAAGAAGGATGGCCATTACCGGCAGCGGTTGCAGCTTCTTATTACCTGCCAGCCAAAGCACAATTAACGTGAGTGCAATAAAGATAATGGAGCGGAAAAGGTCGCCGGCGAATAAACCTCTCCTGTCTTCCTGTATAGCTGTTGTAAAACCTTTTGCAAACTGATCGGCTCTTTGCTGTACATCAGCAGTTATTTGCTGGCCTTGCTGGGTAGCCTGTTGCAACATTGCACCTGCCATGTTTTCTTTTAACCTTACATCGCCTGGTGAAACATAGTCGAATGAAAAATACAAACCAGCAAGAATAACAATAACAGCAGCAGCAGCAATAGCTGTTTGCTTCACAGCTTTCTTGATTCTTTCCTGTGTGTTATCTCCAAACAACAGATTGTTTACTGCCACAACAGCCAATATTACAAAGCAAAGCTGCGGCATCACCAAACCCATTGATGGTGCACGGAATTTTTTATACAGCGGCAAGTAATCAAACAGGAAGTAATTGACGCTTTCAACGTTTTTACCCCAAGCCAGAATAATACCGAATAAACCTGCTGCAAACAAACTCCATTTGAGCCATCCTTTTTCAAAGAACATGGCAAAAATGAAGAGCAGCATTAACACAGCCCCAAAGTAAACAGGCCCAGAAGTGGGTTGCTGCTGTCCCCAATAAGAAATACCGTTTGCAAATTGCAAAGCTTGTTCTTCCGAATAACCCACCTGCTGCATTTCATCAGCAAACTTTGAAGTTTTGTATTCATGCCCGCCGTTACTGCCGCCATAAATGCCGGGCACAAACAACGTGAATGTTTCTGCAATGCCCACACTGTATTTAAAGGCGTAGTCTTTATCAAGACCACCACTGGTTGTGTTTTTATCTTTTGTTTCTTTCAACTCACTCACGCCGCCACGCATACTTTCTTTTGCATATTCCCATGTGGTGAGTGTGCCAATGGCATTTGTGCCCAACGTAATAACGCCGATAACAGCTGCAATAAGTGTTGCTTTAACAGCGGTGCCAAGTTCTTTTTTACGAAAACTGTCAATAAAGAAACCAACAGTAACAGCTCCTAATATGAGTAGTGTATAGTAAACAATTTGCAGGTGGTTGGTGCCAAGCTGCAACGCAAGACCTGTTGCCAGTGCAGCACTGCCCAGCCACCATTTCTTTTTGAACAGTAACAACAAACCGGCAACTACCAGTGGGGCATAACCGATTGCCAGCATTTTGGTATCGTGTCCTGCACCAATGATCACAGGATCATACGTGGAATAGGCATAGGACAGTGCACCGATGATACCAACCCAGGGATTAATACCAAGCACAAGTGCCAGCAGGTAAAAGCTGATGCATGCAAGAAAAAAGAAGTTGATAGGTTTGGGTAAGCCGAGTGTAAGGATATAACTCACATAGTGAAACGAAACTTTGTGCGTGCCTTCCAGCGCTATCTGGTAAGTGGGCATGCCGCCAAACATACTGTTCGTCCATTTAGGAAAATGACCATACTGTTCCTTTTTTTCGAACGATTGTTGTGCCATTCCTTTCCAGCCAATATTATCATGTGCATTCAACACTTTTCCTTCCAGTGCGGGTTTGCAATAAACAATTGCCACGATCAGAAAAATTACCACCGCAACAGCATGGGGTATCAGCTTTTTAAAGTCAAAGTTCATGTGAGAAAATTTTCAGTTTCAGTGAGGCAAAATAATGGTATTTTGGGGGATTGACAGCATTTTTAACAGTATGAACGGATTTTTGTTTTTCAGCAGGGTAGCCTTTGTTTTCAATGTCTTATTTATCATTTCGCTTGTGATCCAGAATATGGAAATCAGCCTGCCTTCCTCGTTAGGCTCAGTGCTGGTGCTGGGCGGGTTAGTGTTGAGTCTTGTAATGAATCTGGTGGTGAATATCTGGTTGATTGTGTTGCTTGCCCGTAAAAAAATACAACTAAAGGTCAGAACAGTGTACTTCCTCAATATGGTGGTGCTTATCTTTCAACTCTTCATCTACTTTGTATGATCAAGCAACTTTTGTCTGATAAAGCGATCAAACTTTTTCTTGTACTTGCCGGTTTTTTTATTGCCAATGCGTTAATTGCCGAGATCATTGGAGTAAAGATCTTTTCATTGGAAAAAACGTTGGGCTTTTCGCCCATGGAAATTAAGCTGTTTGGAAATGTGCTCTCCGTTAATTTAACCGCAGGCGTATTGTTATGGCCGGTGGTATTTATTATGACGGATATTATAAATGAGTATTACGGTATGAAGGGGGTGCGGTTCCTCTCTTACCTCACTGCAGGGCTCATCACGTTTGCGTTTATCATCTTTTTCTTTGCCATGAAACTCACCCCGGCCGATTTTTTTATTACCAGCAAACAGGGAAGTGGCGTGCCTGATATGGGGAAAGCATACAACAGTGTTTTAGGACAGGGCGGGTTCATTATCATTGGATCATTAACAGCATTTATACTTGGGCAGTTGATCGATGTGTTTATTTTTCACCGCATAAAAAAAGTAACAGGTGAAAAAAACATCTGGCTGCGGGCTACCGGCTCAACATTAGTATCTCAGTTCATTGACAGTTTTGTGGTGCTGTTCATTGCTTTTTATATTGGCACAAGAGTAAACCAACACGGTAATGATTTTGTGTGGCCCATGAATTTATTCCTGGCTGTTGGGGTGGTCAATTACATTTACAAATTCATTGTGGCAATTGTACTCACGCCTGTTATTTATCTTATTCACGGTATTATTGAACGCTATCTTGGTCACGAAAAAGCAGCTGAAATGAAGCAAGCAGCAATGCAGGAGTAAATAGTTCGCATCTCAATTTCGCTCAGGACTGTTGTTTTTGCTTGCAGCAAGAAACTCATTGCTTGCAGCGTCCTCAATGTTTTTCCTTCAGCATCTTCGCAACCAGTTTATCAATAGGAAGCGTAACGGTTTCTTCATTAAATTTTTCCCAATCAATTAAACGCAACACTTCCGATTCGCCTTTGGGATCGGCCACCTGGTGCGGTTCAAAATCAAACGGAGTTGTTTTAAAGGGGAGCGTGATGGGTTCTAATGGTTTTACGTAATAATAGATCGACAGTATCTGGTGCGCATTGTTAAACGCACTCTGCTGGTAAAAATCGGTGGTATATAAATGATCGCCTATTTCTGAATCAATGAACAATTCTTCTTTTATCTCCCGCTTCAGGCAATCTCTTGTGCCTTCACCTATTTCCAAACCGCCGCCGGGAAATTTTGTAATGTAAGCACCACGAATGTATTCATCACTTACCAGTACTTTTTTATCGTCTGTCATAATGATGCCGTAAACACGCACAGTAAGAGTCATAATGCTAAAGCTGTTTAAAATAATTTCTTTCGTAAAAAATAGATGCCAAGCAAAAGTGAGAGGCCGAGTGATATGAGAATGGGAAAATAAAATGCAAACGCTGAATGCGAACCGGGAATGGGCACATTCATTCCATAAATACTTGCTACCAATGTGGGCAATTGCAACATTACCGTTACAGAAGTAAGGCGTTTCATTACCTGGTTCTGGTTATTGCTGATGATGCTTGCAAATGCATCCATTGTTGAGCTGAGGATATTGGTATAGATATTCGCCATTTCAAGGGCCTGGCTGGTATCAACGATCAGATCCTGCAAAAACTCATCTTCTTCTTCGGTAAGTGCAAGAAAATTTGTGCGTTGCAGTTTCATAAGCAGCATTTCATTGCTGCGTAAAGCTGTAACAAAGTACACAAGGCTTTTCTGGATGCGCATCAGATCAAGCAGTTCTTCGTTACGGTTGGCATCATATAACTTTTGTTCAAGAAGGTTGCGGCGGTGGTTGATCTCTTTCAGAAATTCCATGTAGGCCTGCACAACTTTCTCAAATATTTTCAACACCATCATGTTGCGTTTGTCGGGATGGCGGTTTTGAAATGTGTTGAGAAATTTCTTGATGGCTCCGTTATCAAATGAATTAACGGTTACAATCTGGTTATGCGTTAGAATAATGCAGATGGGGATGGTAATGTAAAATGCATCGCTGTCGTTAAACGAGTTGTTTTCCGTGGGCGTTTTAATAACAATCAGCTTTACATTATCCTCCAGTTCGTAACGGGAGCGTTCGTCAATATCCAGCGAATCGGTTAAGAAGTCGAGCGGAATATCCAGGGCATCTGCAATTTCTGTAAACTCTTCCTGTTTTAGCGGGGGTACAATATTTACCCAGGCACCTGATTCAGGCTTTTCAATGGCAAGTGTTTTGCCGTTTTCGTTTTTAAAAAATTGCAGCATGGCGGCGCAAAGGTAAGTGCGGCGTTTTAATCTGCGGTTGAAAATTCAATGGCTTCGTTCTTCCTGTGTCGGATGGTTTTGTAGTGATGTGTATTATGAAACAGGTTAAAGTATAATAACTCCCTTATGGTAATGAGGCCCAGCACAGGGTGGGGCACATGGTATTCGTCCATGGAGTCATCTTCCCAATAGTAACGTATCTGATCAAGGAACTTGGTGCAGATCTGTTCAAAACGGATAATCAGTTTTTCTTTTACGCCTTTCTCTTCTTTTACATTGGGAACATAACGTTTGTCCTGCTCATAGCCTTCATCCAGTTTCTGGTAATATACCTGCAACAGTTCTTCATAAGAACGTGATGCATGATCGGGCTTGCCATATTTCCATTTCAGGAAGAATTTGGGAGCAAATAAGCCAAGCCAGCTTCTGTGGAGGCTTAAGGAAAGATGTTCAAGATTTTCAGCGACAGACCATTGTTCAGACTTATAAAAAAACTGAACATCATCCATCTGCCTGCACTGTTTCACAATATCTTCTATTGTGTTTTCAGCGTGGCTGATAATTTGAAATTTGTTTAAATGATAGCGTTTTGCAATCATCGGGTGCTGGGTTAGGGTTTAGGATTTTGGATTAAAGTTCGATCGTGCCAGAGAAGACAAATGTGGCGGGGCCACAAAGCCAAATGTTTTCAAAAGACGAGTCGGATATTTTGTCAAACTTCACTTTCAACTCTCCGCCCGGCGTCAGGATCTTTTTTTCCTGGTGCCCGTTGGTGTTGCTGCTGGCAGCAATGGCTGCGGCTGTAACACCTGTACCACAACTCAGGGTTTCGGCTTCTACACCCCGTTCGTAAGTACGTACGCTGAGAGCGTCTTCGTGAACTTGAACAAAATTAACATTGATCCCCACTTTAGAAAATGGGGGTGAGTAGCGGATACGTTTCCCTTCTTCAAAAACTGCGGTTTTTGCGATGTCGTTTTCCCAGCGGATATAATGGGGCGAACCCGTGTTGAGCACCACATGATCTTCGTATTTTTCAACGGCATCCACATCTTTCATTTTTAATTCCACCCAGCCGTTTTCCAGCACCTTCGCTTCGTGAAACCCGTCTGTAGCAAGGAATTCAGCGGTTTTTTCAATAATGCCCAGGTCTTTTGCAAAGGCCACCAAACAGCGTCCACCGTTGCCACACATGCTGCCTTCATTACCATCGGCATTGTAGTAAATCATTTCAAAATCGTAGCCTTCTTTCTGTTGTAACATCATCAAACCATCGGCCCCGATGCCAAATCTCCTATCACATAAAAAGGCTACTTCTACGCTGGTTAATTGCGTAAAATTACCAAGCCTGTTATCTAATATTACAAAATCGTTACCAGTGCCCTGGTATTTATAAAATGGAATGTTCATGAATCAATTTCAAGTTGAACGTTTAAAGTTTCAGGTTGGAGGTTAAAATTACAACTTAATAAATTGACGCCTGTTCGTAGCAGTGCCTAAAAACGTTAAACAGGAAACGTTCAACTTTAAACTAAATGGCTGCAATGATCTCCAGCGATTTTTTGATGAGATTTTCCACTGCCAGGCCACCATCTTTACTGAATTCTTTTTTTACCCGGTTGGCCACAATGGCGCTGATGGACAGGCACTGGTGCCCCATCATTTTCCCAAGTCCGTAAATAGCCGATGTTTCCATTTCGAAATTTGTAATGCGGTGCTGGCCAAAACGAAACTCCGTTAACCTGTCAATAAGGGCTGGGTTGGAGAGGCCGAGGCGGAGTACCCGGCCTTGGGGGCCGTAAAAACCGGGGCAGGTTACAGTAATGCCATGATGATACCCTTCAACAAAATGTTTGAGCAGTTGCGATCCTGAGCCGGTGATATAGGGGGCAGAAAGACTATCCTGTATTTGGGTTTGTGTAACAAAAGCATGCAGCAGTTGTTTTTCTTCTTCATTGCTTTCGTGACGGTAATAGTGCAGCAGGTTATCAATACCTAAACCATGGGTAGACACCACAAATCCATCAACGGGTATATCGGCCTGTAATGAACCCGATGTGCCAAGCCGGATGATGTGTAATGATGTGAGTGATGGTTTAATTGTTCTTGTTTCAAAATCAATATTCACCAGCGCATCCAGTTCGTTCAGCACAATATCAATATTATCAGGACCAATGCCGGTTGATACAACGGAGATGCGTTTGTTGCCAATGGTGCCGGTGTGTGTTACAAATTCACGGTGCTGTAACCTGTGTTCAATCTTGTCGAAATGTTTTGATACTTCTTTTACACGATCCGGATCGCCAACGGTAATAATTGTTGATGCAAGCTCATGAGGGTGCACATTTAAATGATATACAGCACCTCTGTTATTGATGATGAGTTCACTTTCTGCAATTCTTTGCATAGTTCTTTGGGAGTATTTGTTCGAATATACTACATTTGCACCTCACAAATTGGTCCTGTGGCCGAGTGGCTAGGCAGAGCTCTGCAAAAGCTCCTACAGCGGTTCGAATCCGCTCGGGACCTCTAAAAAATAAAAGCGTTGGAAACCCTTCCTGCGCTTTTTGTTTTACAGCGTATGCGTTATTCAAATTACATTGGCATTGCAGCAGGTTTGCTCATGATACTTGTGGGCACTTTTACCTGGTCTCATATTCCATCTATCAATGCAAATGTTACGGGTTTTGGTTCCGAAACGTTTAGCAAGTTTGGAAAACCGGTACTCATGAATGTGATACTGTTTAGTGTTGCAGCTGTGCTTTTTCTAATTCCGAAATTGTGGGCGAAGAAAGCCAACCCGTTTGTAGGTGCCATCAACTTTGCCTGGGCTTTGCGTAACCTGGTATTACTTTCAACCTGCCAGGGCGGCGAGTGTCCGCAAACAACAACGTGGTTGTATGTTTACTTTGGTCTTGCTTTTATCGTACTCGTGATGACTGTTTTACCCGATATGAAAGTGATTGAAAAGAAGTGAAACCGGGAATCAGGGTTTGGGAGTTTGGAATCAAGGAAAAATACCTGAATGAAGCGAACTCTGTGTATATAATCCTAATTCCAAACATCATGCGGCAGTAACTGCAACAGGTTCTCCATCCTGTTGATCTTCCGGTTCAAGCTCAATCCTGTGCAGAATATCTTTTAATGTAGCTGCCCGTTGTATCATGTAAGGAACAGTATCGAGTCCGTTTACAAATTTCAGAATGTAAGTGTAGATGCCAATAAGATCACCTGCTTCTGTTTGTGCGGCACCAGAGCCGGTATTAGAAACAATCAGCAAAGAAACTGTCATGATCACCATCACCAGTAATTCCATCACACCAAAATTCCATGCTTCCTGGTCGCTGATCTTTATTTGCCATTTACGCAATTGAGAATAATGCTCGTTGATGCGCAATGGATTTTTTGATGCAAGAACAGATATCTGCTGCTCCAGTTCATCATTCTTCAGTTTATTTAACCGCCGCATACGTTTACCATAGAAATAACTGATAATGGTAACGGGAATAAGCATGAGTAAGCAAACCAGCACAACCTGCACATCATAAAAGAATAAAAGAATGAGTGAGCCGATAATGTTATATGCTGCTTCAATAATGTAGTTGAGATCAAATTCAAGAAAATCAATAAACTCCCGTGATAATGTTGAGTGTGCACTGAGTTTTGACAGGTGTTTATTTTTATTGCGGCTCACCAGTTTTACCACAAGCCCGGTGTAAATATCAGAGTATGTTCTTGAATCGTAACGATGGCGGATCGTACCTGTAACAACCCACAGCAAATGAGCAGCCGCAAGAAAAAGCAAACCATTGTATGAGCCTTTGATCAAACCGTTTACCGCTTCACCAAGAAAATAAGGACGCAGCAACAAGCCCAGCATCTCTATTCCAAAAAGAGAATAGGTGAGCAGTAACCTGTATTTATATTTTTGAATGATGGTTTGAATGATCCACTTGCCGGGCATACGAACTCCTTGCTTTTACAATGTTGATACAATAGACTGTGCAGAATGACCGGCGTTTAGTGTATGTAAAACTTTTGCCGGTTAACGGATTAGTAAGAACAGCAAAGGTAGTTCGATGGGCTGTCAGTTCTGCCTGCTAATTTGTTCCTTCTGTGTGACAGAATTGCCAGCCATTCCTGAAATGGTTTTACGGCAGTCGGGCGTACCGCACTGGCATTCAAATGTTTCAGCGCTTTCATTGAGCAGATCTGCGTAGTCAAGCGTAAGCTCCTGGCCGGGTAAAATGGGGTGCAAGGCCACTAAGTTCAATCCTTTGTAGGCAGTATTTGGGCGGCAGGAGTGGTT